>NZ_MCUF01000087.1:0-162688 GCF_002873615.1 Shewanella sp. 10N.286.51.B7 | reverse complement strand
TGCTTTTTATAAGTGCTTTTATAAACGCTTTCTTAAACGCTAATTGGAAGCAGTAAATTAAATTGCTTGAGTTACTTCAGTTAACCACGCTAAGTCATCACCTTGCATCATAGGTGAAATTTTAGCGAAGACTAATTCATGGTATTGATTAAACCAGTTTACTTCCGCTTCGCTCAGTAATGATTTATCAACCAGTCTCTTATCCATTGGAATAAGGGTTAATGCATCAAACTCCATCATTTCTCTTTCAGGATTTGCAAGTTTCGATGGCACGATAGCCACTAGATTTTCAATACGGATACCAAACTCATCTGCGCGGTAATAACCTGGCTCATTTGACAGCACCATACCTGGAACCAATGCCACATTATTCACATTTTTACCAATACGTTGCGGGCCTTCGTGAACACTTAGGAAGTGACCAACACCATGACCTGTACCGTGGTCGTAATCACAGCCATGCTGCCATAAGTACTGACGTGCGAAGCCATCGAGTTGTTGACCTGATGTGCCTTTCGGGAATTTGGCTTGATCGAGGGCGATATGTCCTTTTAATACTAAAGTGAACATTTTTTGCTGTTCAGCGGTGACATCGCCAATAGCGATAGTACGAGTAACATCGGTTGTGCCATCGATATATTGCGCGCCTGAATCAACTAAATAAATGCTGTTCATGGTCATCTGACTTGGTGTGCCGTCAAGGTGGTTGTAGTGGCACATTGCGCCGTTACCGCCAGTAGCAGAAATAGTATCAAAACTCGGTTCACGGTATAGCGGATCAGTTAAGCGGAATGATTCAAGCTTGTCTGCAAGCTCAGCTTCATCATGCATGATATTAGCTGCGACTTCTCGGTCAAGCCAAGCAAGGAAGCGACTGACTGCAACGCCGTCTCTCAGGTGACTTTCACGCATGCCATTAAGCTCGGCAGCATTTTTTTGTGCTTTTGGGAGTGCCACAGGATCAGAACCTGCGATGAGTACTGCACCAGCATTTTTAGCGCTGAGTTGGCTCCAAGCGTTTGCCGTATTAGGGTCAGCCAGTAACTTCACACCATTCAATTGTGATAATGCATCAGCCAGTAAAGATTCATCTTTAAACTCAACGCCACTACCTACATGCTCGCTAAAACCTGCTGGCAGTTTATTGCTATCTGCAAATAAGGTCATATCGCCATTGGTAGAAAGTAATGCACAACCTAAAGTCACAGGCAGTCTTGGAACATCGCTGCCACGAATATTCAATAACCAGCAAAATGAATCTAATGCTGAAATTAGCGCCATGTCAGCGCCTTGTTTTGCGACCCGTTCACCAATTTGCTGACGTTTTTCAATGCTGTTTCGGCCAGCGCCTTCGTGGCTGAACAAGCTAATGAGCTCGCTTGACAGTGCAGGGCGATCTTGCCAATGAACATCAATCGGGTTTTCATCAACGCTCACTAGACTTAAATTCTCTTTAACCAGTTTTTGCTCAGCTTGTTGGTACCAAGCTAACGTGT
Source organism: Shewanella sp. 10N.286.51.B7 (assembly GCF_002873615.1). NCBI lineage: Bacteria > Pseudomonadati > Pseudomonadota > Gammaproteobacteria > Alteromonadales > Shewanellaceae > Shewanella > Shewanella sp. 10N.286.51.B7. The sequence goes on along the minus strand of NZ_MCUF01000087.1, from coordinate 161,192 downwards.
GTAAACGGCTATCAATGCCTACGCGCGCTCCTGCGCCTAGTTGTTCAATCAACCATTCAACTTGAGGTGTGTCGTACAAGCTTTCATAACTAAATAACTCAGCACTTACTTGCTGCTTCACTTGAACGGTGTAACGACCATCAATGAAAATAGCGGCGCTGTCTTTTAATACAATGGCCATACCAGCAGAGCCTGTAAAATCAGTCGCCCATAATAGGCGCTCGTTGCGCTCAGGGACATATTCCCCAAGGTATTCATCAGCTCTAGGAATAATGAATGCATCTAGATTGTGTTTGGTAAGTTCCTGACGAATAGCGTCAAGCCGCTGATTGATTTTCTCTGACATGATAGCTCCATTGGAGGTTGCTGATTGACTCAGTCTTATTGAGGAATGGCGATTATCGCAATTGCGTTAGGTTATTTGCAAGTAAAGAAGTTACCAGCGTAATAGTTGCATCATTGATAAGCGGTTAAACATAATTTGTAACTTTATATTGTATACATTTTAGATTAGCAGTTTACACTATGGCAAATATCTCATCATCAGTTAACTTTTTATGGAGTCATTTATGACTATTGGTGTCGGCACCCAAACACAAGAACAAGCATTCGCTAGCTTATCTGATATGACTACTGATGTAGCCCATATAGAATTAGCTGAATTCGAACAACGTATTGCTAAAGCGCAAAGCTTAATGCAGCAACAAGGCATTGAAGCTATTTATATCAATGCCGGCACAAACCTATACTACTTTACTGGTACCAAATGGTACGCCAGTGAGCGAGTGGTGGGTGCGATTATTCCTGCTGTAGGTAATGTTGAATATATTGCGCCTGCCTTTGAGCTAGATACCCTTGAAGGCTATATGGCGATTAAAGGCAACGTGAATACTTGGCAAGAGGATGAAAGCCCTTATGCCTTATTTGCACAAACGCTCGACAATATGGGGATTCATAGCGGTAAAGTGGGTATTGATGAATCAACAGCATTCTTCATTTTCGATGGAATGCGCCTTGCCAACGATAAGCTGAACTATATCAATGCAAAAAGTATTACAGCTGGCTGCAGAATGATTAAGTCAGCAGCTGAACTTGGCTTACTGCAACGCGTAAAAGATATGACACTTGCTGTGCATGTGGCCACTGCAAGTATTTTACATGAAGGGATAACCACAGCTGAGGTTGAAGCTTTTATCCATGAAGCGCATAAACGTGTTGGCGCTGCAGCGGGTTCTTATTTCTGCATCGTGTTATTTGGTGAAGATACAGCGTATCCACATGGGGTTAAATCACCTAAAACTCTTGAGCAAAATGATACGGTATTGATTGATACGGGTTGTCAGCTTGGTGGTTATAACTCTGACATTACCCGTACTTATGTGTTCGGTGAAGCCAATGAGCGACAACGTAGTTTGTGGGATCTTGAACAGCAAGCCCAGCTTGCGGCATTCGCAGCAGCCCAAATTGGTGAAACTTGTGCCAATGTTGATAGAGCTGCCAGAGCGGTGATTGTCGATGCTGGTTTTGGTCCAGGGTATGATGTGCCAGGATTGCCACACCGGACAGGTCATGGGGTTGGTTTAGATATTCATGAATGGCCATATTTAGTGTTAAATGATCAAACGCCACTAGAAGCGGGTATGTGTTTTAGTAATGAACCAATGCTGTGTGTACTAGGAGAGTTTGGTGTACGTCATGAAGACCATTTTTATATGACGGATGCTGGCCCTGTTTGGTTTACTACACCGGCTAAGTCTATTGACGACCCGTTTAATTTAGCTAAGTAAGTTTAAGCGCTAAAACCAGACTGAGAGCCAGAGTGAGAACCAGAGTAAGAACTAGAGCAAGAACTCGTTGTTAAATAAGTACAACCAACGCTAATGCAGAATAAAAAATGCCCTATTGGTGATTAAACCAATAGGGCATTTTTATGATTCAGATGAGTTAACTGTCTTATTCTTAGCTTCGTCTTAGTTAATCGCTAATAACTCAACTTCAAAAATCAGTACCGAACCACCTTCAATTTTACCTGCAGCGCGGTTGCCGTAAGCTAATGTGCTCGGAACAAAGAACTTAAATTTATCACCAACATTCATCAACTGAACACCTTCTGTCCAGCCTGGAATTACACGGTTAAGTGGAAAATCAATACTTTCACCACGGTCAACCGAGCTATCGAAAATCGTCCCATCAATTAATGTGCCGTGATAATGCACTGTAACCGTATCAGTCGCTTTTGGGTGTTCTGTGCCATCGCCTTTGTGCATAACTAAATACTGTAGGCCAGAAAGTGTTGTTACTACGCCTTCTTTTGCCTGGTTCTCAAGTAAGAAAGCATTGCCTTTAGTTATATTTTCTTGAGCAGCTTTTTTATTATTTGATTGAGTGAAAAAGTAAAAGATGAGTCCTGCGATGACGCATACAGCCAAAACGACTTTCATAGTATTAATCCCGATGTATTTTTTAGTAAGTTTTTTAGCTGAAACGGTATCGTTTCAACCTCGAGTAACTTTCACGTTAATAAGCCTGTTATTTAATAGGTAAGTAACAAGGAAGTTATGCGCAAGTCAGTCGATAAAAATTCTGATTGAGAACCTGATATGCATGGTACTGATAGAAATAAGCGGGGTAAAGCGAAAGCGTCATTTGTTGTACCTAGGCTTTATCGGCTCGCTGGTTTAGCAGCAAGATGTGACATTATTGAGCAAAAAAAGTGATATAAGCCATTAAAGAAGCAAAAGAAAAGTTAACTAATATCATTAAGCGATAAATCCACTTAAACGGCGTTTTCTGGGTTTTATGTCTGAACACCTCTTGCGCAATAATACCGGCGGGCCAGCCACCTATAAGTGCAAAACCATGCAGTGTTTGCTCTTGAATGCGCCACTTCTGTTTACTTGCCGCGCGTTTATCTCGCCATGTGATAAAGCCACTGATCAGATTGACTGCCAACAAGTAATAGCCAAGGTTCATCGATATCATAAAGCCGATGACTAACATGGTTGCTAAACTTATCAGGCCGAAAATTTTCATCATAGACTCGCTTTTTTATTTTAAAAATTCAGCATAAATTTCTAATTCAATCTCATCGCCAACAATCGGTATATAACTACTCATGCCAAAATCAGAGCGTTTTATTTGGCCTACAGCACTAAAACCGACAGTGTACTTTCCTGTCATCCAGTTATCTGCGCCGCCATGAAAAGTCGCCGTGAAGGTCACGGGTTTCGTCACACCGCGTAAGGTTAAATCACCACTGAAATTAAAGCTGGTGTCATTAATGGGGGTAACTGTATGACTTACAAATGCAGCTTGAGGGAATTGGGCACTGTGAAACCAAGTATCTTCTTGCAAGGTGTCGCTTAAGTCAGGGTTATTGATGTCAATCGAGCTTATATCAACTACGGCGCTGAGCGTCGCAGCTGCCATATCGTTAGGATCAAAATTAAGTTCAGCGTCAAACTGATTAAAGCGGCCAACATAAGTTGATAAGCCCAAATGCTGAATTTTAAAAATTAGCGCGGCATGGTTTTCATCCAGTTGATATTCACCTGGTTGCAGCTCAAGCAGATCTGACTCAACATTGGGCGCTACCCAGCTAACACAGCTACTTAATAATAACAGCGCTATACCCGCAAATAATGCTTTGAGATATTGACTCATAGGCCTTCCTGGTTTGCCGTTCACGTGTTGGACTTTGCCATAACAAGTTTGCGCCACAGGGCTTCTAACGGGCCTTGATTAAAAAATCGTAGATAGACTGGCGCTAACACTAACTGTAACAGGGTTATGATGATTGCGATAAGGAAATAGTCTACTCGATTCAAGCTCATGTATAAGTCACTTGCATAATGGCTTATAGCGTAACGAAAAATGCTGACACCAATAAGAGATTGAAAAATATAGCAGCTAAATGCAAGTTTACCGACAGCTTGAAATGGCGCTAAAACCCGTTGACTGTTTTGGCAAATTTTGACTATAAGATGCACATAAACTAACGCCATTGCTATTGCGCTCACCATCATCATGCTTGTCGATAATTCAACTAAAACGGGGTTGGATGAAAAGCTTAAAATTGAGTCAATGGTTGAAAATAATATCGTCACAATAATACATTGAAGCAGTGCTTTTCTATCCAAGCCATGTTCGAATACGCCTTGCTTATACAGGACCATGCCCCACATCATTAACCCGCCTGCATACCACATGATAGTGAGCGGGATGAGCATTAGCATAAAGCCCACTTGCATTAATTGTAGCAAAACGACATTAATATAAGCTGCAGACCAATCTAAAAGCTGCTGCTGATGCAGTTCTGAGCCTCTAAAATAATGTTCTTCTTCAATGGCAAGAGAGAATAAAGCCACAAGTACTAGTGCAGCAAAAATAAATTGATTGGCACGCTTTTTAATGGTTTCAATATCTGCGTTAACGTAATTAAGTGCTAGAAAAGCACTAATGCCATAAGTCAGTAGAATATCACCACCCCAAATGAAAATGCCGTGAATCAGCCCGAAAACAATGAGCCATTTAAGGCGTTTTTTAATGAACGGATAAGCGGGTAAGTTATTGGCTTCGAAGCGTTGATACTGAATCAGTAATCCTGCGCCAAATAAAATAGACAACAGGCTTAAAAAACGTCCTTCTAGAAAGAAGTTACTGAACACTTCTAAAATTCTATCTGATGCTATTTGTGGTAAATGCGCTGCGTAACCATAAAAACTGTCATTCATAAAAAAGATATTCATGAATAAAATGCCCAATATGGCTATGCCTCTAAGTGCATCCATATTGCTATTACGGTTGCCGTGGCTTTCGTTAATGGTATTTGGGCGTTTGTTTGAGCTGGCGTTGGCACTTGATGAGTTCGAACGACTTATTACAGTATTTGCTGCGGTACTTGCTGAATTGGGTGAGGTACCAATATGAGCTGCAGAATCCTTTTTGCTATTCATATCTTTATTTTTGTTGTGTTTTCTAATGATAAAAGTGCTGAAAGCGTAACAGCCTGTGATCGAAAAAGATACAGGGTTAAGCTTTCAACCTTATGATATCAATTACTTTTGCGGCTTTTCAGAAATCCATAATTTAATCGTGCCTTTAACCACAACATTTCCATCAGTATCGTAGGCGTTAACGGGGACGAGTAAATCTCCGACTTGCCATTGTTCTGGGGTGACTTCAGCAACGCACACAATGTCACTACCCGCTTTGGCGGTATAATCGACAGACATGCCTTTTGGGATCCAACGAAGGTGTTTAGGCACTGATGCTTCTGCCATCACTCCCATTGCCATTTCTAAACCGTTACAAATGGCGATGACATGAACGGTTTTAATATGATTATGAACCGCATTACGTTTTTTAATTAATACTGAGCATCGGTTAACAGTAAGATCGGTAACCAGTGGTTTTACCGTGGCAAAATATGGCGCCATTCTTGATACCATAATAGAGAAAATCTTATGTCCAAAAGGGTACTTAGTTACCTTGTTATATAAAGCTAATACATGGTTGGGTTTTGAGCTGCTCATATCAATCCTTGTCTTATTAGAATTATTTTTACATCTGGTCTGATGAGTTAGTTTGAAGTGAGTTTAACATCCTTGTAACCACTTGCACATAACCTATGTAAATTGAAAAAGATTAATTAGTCTCTTGCGCCGTTGCAGGTATAATTCGGTTTGGTATTTTCACTTTGTTATTGGCTAAATGGCAAAGTGCTAAATCTCAGTCTTTATCTCAGTCTTAATTTGGGGCTTTATCACGACCTTTATCGCAAATAGGGTTAGATAAATTTAGATTTCAGGTGTTTTACTAAGGATTAGCTTTGCAGCAACTATTAAATTATTTCAAAGGAATGGCGATGGGCGCCGCAGATGTGGTTCCTGGTGTCTCGGGTGGCACGATTGCATTTATTACAGGGATTTTAGAGCCATTATTAGACGGGATTAAAAAGATTAACCCTTCATTATTAGGCGTGATAAAACAGCAAGGCATTAAAGCTGCATTCATGCACATTAATGGCCCTTTTTTAGTGGCTGTTTTTGGCGGTATTCTCACCAGTATATTCAGTCTCGCTAAGCTGATTTCATGGTTATTGACCAACCATCCTGTACCAGTTTGGTCATTTTTCTTTGGTTTAATTCTGTTCTCAGTGGTGCACATGCTAAGGCAGGTGAGTAGCATCAACCTGTTGCGCTGCGTGTTGTTTGTATTCGGTGTAGCCTTTGCTTGGTTTATTACTGTATTAAATCCCATTGAATTAGATGCCGGATATTTGAACTTTTTCTTTGCCGGATGTATTGCGATTTGCGCGATGATTTTACCGGGTATTTCAGGTAGCTTCATTTTGTTGTTATTAGGGCTATATCCTGCAGTATTGGCCGCAGCAAAGGGGTTTGATGTTCTATTATTGGCATGTTTTGCAATGGGATGCGTCGTTGGGCTATTAAGCTTTAGTCATGTGTTATCTGCCATGTTACGTAAATTCCATGATGAGACATTATTATTTCTAACAGGGTTAATGCTCGGCACCTTAGGAAAAATTTGGCCCTGGAAAGAAGTATTAACCTGGCGCGAAAACTCTAAAGGCGAACAAGTACCGCTTACCGAGCAAAACTTATCACCGATGCAGTTTGAGCAACTAACAGGTGAGTCATCACAGCTTGCCGCAGCCGTTATTTGTCTGCTGGTGGGTATTGGACTCGTTTGGGGCTTAGAGATATTTGGACAACGCCACGCAGAAAAGGCCGATAGCTAATCTATTCATAGGCTTTCTAGCGTCGTTTATACTTTTACTCATGTGATGCTTGTTTTTTAAACATCACATGAGTTATAGGTTGGAACAGTAAACCTCCGATTTCATCTCTATCAAGATAAAAATTTACTTTTTATTATAATTTAATGAGTTAAAGGCTAATATCAATACAGGCAAGTGATCTAAACGCCATTACACAACGTAATGGTCTTTAAGCCACAAGGAGTCGTATCGTGAATAGAGAAATCTTTAATCCTGAAAAAATACAAATTGGTATCAGCAGCTGCCTATTAGGTCAAAAAGTGCGGTTTGATGGCGGCCATAAAAACTCAAATTACTGCAATATCGACCTCGCTCCATTTTTCGACTACATCAGTGTTTGCCCAGAGATGGCAATAGGTATGGGCGCGCCTCGTAAAACTATCCGTCAAGAGCTCGACGGCGATAAAATTTATTTAAAAAGTGCTGATGGCAGTATTGATGTAACAGATAAACTTGAAGAGTACAGTCAAAAACGTGTTGGTGAACTCGACTTTATTGGTGGTTACATTCTTTGCGCTAAATCGCCAACCTGTGGCATGGAAAGAGTCATTGAGTATAAGTACGGCACCAATAACGGTACCAAAAGCGGCGTGGGTGTATTTGCAAAAAAATTGATGGATACCTACCCAGAGTTACCTGTGGAAGAAGAGGGGCGCTTGCATGATCCAGTGATTAAAGAAAACTTTATCACTCGAGTATATGCGTATCATGAGTGGCATACCTTGCAAGCTGAAGGCTGGACCAAGCATAAACTAATGCAGTTTCACGCCCGTTATAAATACCTTCTAATGGCTCATAGCCCTCAATGGTATCGTGATTTAGGGCCGATTTTAGCGAACATTGATGATCTTGATGCTGCTGCGCAAAGCTATTTTGTAGGTTTTATGACGGCGTTAAAGATTAAAGCAACTCGTAAAAACCACACCAGTACCTTGCAGCATATTCAGGGCTATTTTAAGAAGCATCTTTCTAAAGAGCAAAAACAAGAATTAACTGAATCAATCATGAAATACCGTGAAGGACTGTTACCTTTACTAGTACCTATTACATTGATTAATCACTATCTGCGTGAGTATCCAACACCATACATTGAAGGTCAGGTTTATTTAAACCCTCACCCTGAAGCATTAAGACTACGATACGCTTATTAAACTTAAACATTAAAATACAGGCCAATAATTTTTGGCCTGTATTTGTTCAGTTAATTCTTCACTTCATTCTTGTTTTAATCTGAGTTAAGGCCCTGACATGAAATCACTTATTTGGTTTAGACAAGATTTACGTCTTGGCGACAACCTTGCTGTTTGTGAAGCATTTGCTTTGGCGAAAACAGAATTGGCCAATTTTGATAAGTCGACTTGTCCGCAGGTTGAAGCCTTATATATTGTTAGCCCTAAACAATGGCAAAGCCATGATGTTGCCCCGATTCAAATCGATTTTATTGAGCGTCATCTAAATATCCTTGCACAAGGTCTGGCGGCGTTAGGGGTAAAACTCACGGTAGTGACCTTGCCTTGGTTTGATGATGTGATGGATTGGCTGCCCAACTTTTTAACTGATAATCAGATAGATCAAGTATTTGCGACTCAAGAGCCTGAGTTTAATGAACGAAAGCGCGATCAACAATTACTCGATATTGGTCTGCCAATCACTTTTGTTACTCAAGACTGCATTATCAATGCGGGCGAGGTGAAAAACCTTTCGGGACAGATGTATAAGGTCTTTACGCCATTTTCCAAAAAATGGCGTCAAATCGCGTCGAGTAAAATGATTGCTCCTTTACCTGTCCCTGCGCCAATAGGACCTGCATTAGCTGAGCCAGATCCTATAGTGTTTGAGACTGACCATGTTGCTAAAAAAGTCTCAAGCAATTTATGGCGAGCAGGAGAGGGAGAAGCCAAACGAATATTGGATTATTTTTGTCAGCAGCACATTCAGGATTATCAACTCGAAAGAGATTTTCCGGCATTAGATAACACCAGTAAATTATCACCCTATTTAGCAATTGGTGTTATCAGTGCAAAGCAATGCTTAGCGACAGCTTTGAGCTATTACCCTGAAGCGCTAGTGGATGATACAAGCCCTGCTAAAACATGGATAAATGAACTGGCTTGGCGAGAATTTTATCGTCATCTTTTAGTCGCTTTTCCGAGGCTTTCAAAAGGCAAAAGCTTTAATGAAAAAGGCGATGATGTTCAATGGGTAAATGATGATGTGCAGTTCGCAGCATGGTGTGAGGGGCGTACAGGTTTCCCAATCATTGATGCAGCGATGAGACAGCTTAATCAAACGGGTTGGATGCATAATCGTTTAAGAATGGTCGTGGCCAGTTTCCTCACTAAACATTTGCTTATTGATTGGCGCTGGGGTGAGCGATATTTTAAGCAAAAACTCATTGATGGTGATCTCGCTGCAAATAATGGTGGCTGGCAATGGTCCGCTGGAACGGGATGTGATGCTCAGCCTTATTTTCGTGTGTTTAATCCAATGAACCAAAGCAGTAAATTTGACCCCGATGCCAGTTTTATAAAACATTATGTCCCTGAATTAGCGCAGCAGTCACTTAAACTGATCCATCAGCCTTTGTTTATTGAACAGTCTGAGATTCGTTTTAATGAGGATGATTTGTTTGGAAATGTTGCGCCACAAGATAAGGTTACCAATCAGGCTTACCCATCACCAATTGTTGAGCATAGCGCAGCGCGAAAACGGGCTATAGAGGTGTTAAGTGCGCTAAAGAGCTAATACTGAATATCCCATGTAAGCCATTTGTTATTTGAATAAGCCACTTAATCGTGGCTTTTTTATTGAGCAATTTAGCTCACTTTCTTTGCGACAGATCACAGATTCTACTAGGTTTGTAAGGTGATACATTTTTATCATTGCTGTAAAAGAAATAACGACATACAATAAACATATATTTCAAATGCATCTTTAGTGCGTTATTAAAAAGGTTTGATTATTATGCTAAATATTGACGATCCGGCAGAAACTGAGAAAACCGCTGCAATATGGCGATTAGCATTCAGACCTTTTTTCTTGGGCGGCGCAGCATTGGCAATGTTATATATTCCCCTATGGCTAATGGGCTGGTACACACCGCAGTACAGTTTATTTAATAGCAACTTTTGGTCGAATGTCTTGCCACTTTGGTGGCATCCACATGAGTTGTTATTTGGTTTTGCCATGGCGATTGTGTGTGGTTTTTTACTGACAGCGGTACAAACATGGACTAACCAACCTAGCCTTAAAGGTCCCACTTTAGCGATTACTTTTAGCAGTTGGTTATTGGCAAGGTTATTATTATTACTGCCATTTGATATCCCATTATTCTTACCTGCCATATTCGATAGTCTGTTTTTAGGTATTGCAGCTTTCACTATGTGGCGCTGCGTTTATCGAGTGAAACAGTGGCAAAATATTGGTTTCTCGATCATGCTTACTGTTGCTTTGATAGTGAATCTTGTGAGTTATTACGCATTACAAGAGCGTAATTTCATTTTAGCTAATCAAATCTGGCAAGGAATGTTATTTTGGCTAGCATTACTGATCACTATTGTCGGTGGAAGAGTGATTCCATTCTTTACTGCAATGAGAGTAAAGCAACCCAAAGCAGAGCCCATTTTTGCATTGGAAAAAAGCTTACTAGTGTTAATGATTGCCCTTGTTGTTCAGGCCATTTTTAAGGTTTTACCGATGGCCGTTGAACAAGTGCTATTGCTCAGTGCTGGTGTATTACACTTGATTAGAATCAGTCGCTGGCTACCCCACAAAACATTGAAAGAGCCAATGCTGTGGTCATTGCATTTATCTTACTTATCTTTACCTATTGCCTTGTTGGGTTTAGGTTGGTTTATTAACAATGAATTTGCTTATCGCAGCTTATTACATTTGTTTGCCATCGGCTGTTTAGCATCATTGTGTTTATCAATGATTTCAAGAGTGTCACTGGGTCATACAAGCAGAAATATATATCAAGGTCCTAACATGATATTAGCTTTTGTATGTTTACCTATTGCTGCGTTATTGCGTGCAGTGATGCCCCTGATATTTCCTGCGCAAACCCAAACTTGGTTGTGGTTAGCAGGTGGATTTTGGTTTCTCGCTTTTGGATTGTTTGTTTGGCATTACAGTCCAATTTTATCTCGCCCACGTATTGATGGGCGTCCAGGCTAAGTAACGGCTTCATGTTATTACGCCATTTATTGATTATTTTTAAAGGAAGAATTGTGAATATGCAATTAGCATTGTTTGCTAAAAAACATCTAGCGGGTAAAGCGTTAAGCAAGAGTTTGTGTCAAGTCTTAGTGTCGCTTGTAGGGATGACAACGTGTGCTGCAGCGATCGCTAAAGCTGATGTCAATGAAGCTAAATTCCCTGATCAGTTTAAGACTTGGGCTGAAACTGAAGAGCAAACTGAACGCGAAGATATGCTCGCTAGTTATCCTGCCAATATTATTTTATGGGCAGGCTCTTCTTTTGCTAAAGAGTACCATAGCCCTCGTGGTCACCAATTTGCAGTAGCCGATGTCACGCAAACATTGCGTACTGGTGTACCGCCAAAAGAAGGTGAAATGGGCACATCAGCTAGCTGCTGGACTTGTAAAACCCCTGATGCACCTCGTTTGATTAAAGAAATGGGTTTTGAAGGTTATTCTGCTTCAAACTTTACTGATTTAGGCACTGAGATAAACAGTGTTGTTTACTGTACTGATTGTCATGTGGACGGTAGTGCAGAACTGGCTTTACCACGTCCGCATGCGCAAAACGCCATGCAGAAGACAGGTATTCCGTTTGAGAAGCAAGATGTCTCAATGCAAGGGGCGCAAGTATGTGGTCAGTGTCATGTGACGTATTACTTCCAACCTGAAAAAAGCAATGTGGTTAACATGCCGTGGATTTTCGGCAGTGATACCGACAATATTTTGAAATACTACGATACACGTCGTTTTTACGAGTGGATCCACCCGATTTCTAAAACCCCAATACTGAAAGCACGTCATCCAGAATTTGAGCATTGGAGTCGCAGTAAGCATGCTGAAGCCAATGTCACCTGTATTACTTGTCATATGCCGGTAGAAGAAAATGCCAAAGGCGAAGAGTTTACTAACCATAAAGTAGATAAAGCCCTACCGCATTTTGATAAAACCTGTATTGGTTGTCATGAAAGCAAAGAAGCTATTACGGCAAAATTAGATGCTGATAAGCATGAAATTGAAACCATGGCCCGTGAAGTAGAAGGGTTATTAGTGAAAGCACATTATGAAGCCAAAGCGGCTTGGGATGCTGGTGCTAACTGGGAACAAATGAACAGTGCAATTATGGCTATTCGTCATGGTCAATGGCATTGGGATTTCGCTATGGCATCACACGGGTTATATGCTCATAACCCTGATGAAGGTCGTATGTTACTGAGCCGTGCAACATCGCAAGCTAAAATGGCAAGAGCAGTATTAGCACAAGTGCTTGAAAGCTTGAAAGTCACTAAGGTGGAATACCCTGATATTAGCTCTAAAGAGTCAGCCCACGCTGCAGTGGGAATTAATGAAGCTAAGTTGAGTGAAGCGAAACAGAAGTTCATTAAAGAAGAAGTTGAGAAAAACTGGAACCCAATTGCGGTGAGAGGTTACGAGTAACTTTACTTATAAATATACAATAACTTACTCGCTCCTATCATTTTGCTATTGAAGCTAGTAGCGAAGTTCATAATGGCTAGCGAAGTATGCAGTAAAGTAAGCAGTGAAGTAAGCCATTCAGCGAATAGTTAAGTAAGAGCTAAAGTAAAAACTAAAGTAAAGCTAAAGTAAATAAAAAGGCGCTTAGAGAATTCTAAGCGCCTTTTTTGATCTGCTTAAACAAAACCGACGTATAAACAATTAACAAAATTAATTTTTTTATTGTTTAAATTCTGTAAGACAAATCTTTCGACTAAGATTAATATCAATAGATAACTACTCGTTTTTGTTGTTAAAAATAGCCTGAAGGATAATTGGCGCATCATGCTTAGCAACAGCATGATTAGCAGCACATGATGTTTAATGAGATGGTTCAAGGAGAGTTAAATGCACAGTAGCACTAATAACGTTAGTGAATTACTTCAGCCGACGATGGCGACTTCAGCAGCCGGACTTGCTAGCGCTAAGCAGGTGAGTAAGGTGACTGAGACAACTGAACCTGAACAGCCGCAGATTATTGATGACTTTGTTAACATGTACCAAAGACTCAATAAAGACACATTGCACCTCTTAAAGCAGGTATACAGTGACGATATTGTATTTCAAGATCCATTGCATACCGTTACGGGAATGAGCGCGCTCACAGATTATTTTGCCAATCTATATGCCAATGTCGATTCAATTAATTTCGATATTCAACAGATCTGCGCCACGAGCGAACAAGCTTCTGTGTTTTGGAAGATGACCTACAGCCACTGCAAACTTAATCGCGGAAATCCAATCCAAGTTGATGGCATGAGTCACCTTATCTTTTCAGACAGAATCACATCTCATCGAGACTATTTCGACCTTGGTCAAATGTTGTATGAGCAAATTCCTGTATTGGGCAAAGTGATAAGCATGGTTAAAGCTAAGGCATCATCATGAGCGCCTCAATGAAGCAAGCAAATAGTCAACACGCAGTGCTGATAACTGGTGCAAGCTCAGGCATTGGTTTAGCGCTTGCGATGCAGTATGTAGCTGAAGGCTACCAAGTGTTTGCTTGTGGTCGTAACGCCCAAAGGCTAAATACCATCAAAGGCGCCACGCCGCTGGTATTTGATATCAATGATAAACACCAAATTGAAAAAGCGGCAGAACAGCTTACGCATCATTTACAGCAAGATAACCTGACCCTCAAGATGGTCATTTTAAATGCGGGTAGTTGTGAATACATTAATAACCCTGTTCAGTTTGATGGCGCTTTATTCGAGCGTGTCATTCAAACCAATGTTATTTCAATGGGTTATTGTTTAGAGCATTTTTTACCTTTAATCGCAGTCAATGGCCGAGTCGGCTTGATGAGTTCAAGTGCGACCTATTTACCTTTTCCTAAAGCTGAGGCTTACGGCGCATCAAAAGCGGCTGTGAACTACCTTGCAAGTAGCTTACGTTTGGATTTAAAAGCACATGGTATTGGCGTAAGTGTCATTTGTCCTGGCTTTGTAAAAACGCCACTGACGGATAAAAACGACTTTGCGATGCCAATGCAAATATCAGCCGATAAAGCCGCCACTGCAATTATGCATGGCATGCAAACGGGTAAGAGCGAAATTCATTTTCCTAAGCGTTTTACCTATTTACTTAAGTTAATGAGTTGTCTGCCATCAGCAGTGATTAACAATATGCTGTCGCCAAAAGCAGACAAAGCATAAAAGATGACAACTTGAGAAGGCCTCATAATGGCGATTATTGGTAACCATTATTAGGCGAGTTAATAAAATAAAAAGAATAAGCCTGAAGGATTAATATGAAAAAAATTGCCGTAGTTGGATCGGGTATTTCAGGGTTAACCTGTGCACATTTACTAAGTGAGTTGCATGAGGTTACCGTTTTTGAAGCGAATGATTATATTGGTGGACACACAGCTACAATTGATGTGGAAGTGGCAGGAAAGCCTTACGCTATCGATAGTGGTTTTATTGTGTTCAATGACAGAACCTATCCACGATTTCAAAAATTGATGGCGCGATTACAGGTTAAGTCTCTGCCAACGGAGATGAGCTTTAGCGTGCAAAACACTCAAACAGGGCTTGAATACAATGGCCACACTTTGTGGAGTATGTTTGCCCAGCGACGTAATTTATTAAAGCCTGATTTTTATCGTTTCCTTGCTGAAATCGTTAAATTTAATAATCAATGTAAAGCCATTTATGAAGCAGAAGACTATCAAATAAACAGCTTAGGTGAGTTTTTAGATACACATGGCTTTTCTGACTTTTTCAGTGAGCATTATATCCTGCCGATGGGGGCTGCGATTTGGTCAGCCAGCATCAATGACATGCGTGCTTTCTCATTACGTTTCTTTATTCGCTTTTTCCAACACCACGGTTTACTCAATATCAGCGACCGTCCGCAATGGTATGTGCTTGAAGGTGGTTCTCGCAGTTATATCCCAGCATTGATAGCCCCCTTTAAAGAACGATTATTTTTGAACTCACCTGTTACATCTATTGAGCGTAAAGAAGATGGCGTGAATATCAAAATCAATAATGAAGTGCATTATTTTGATGAAGTCATATTGGCCTGTCATAGCGACCAAGCTTTAGCGATGTTAACCGATGCCACTGAAGATGAGAAAGAAGTTCTCGGAGCAATGGCTTATCAAAATAATGAGGTGGTATTGCATACGGATATTAATTTATTGCCGAAAAGAAAAGCTGCTTGGGCAAGTTGGAATTACCGTTTAGAAGGTAAAGACGCTGAAGATATTGCTAATAAGCCTGCTAGCGTGACTTACAATATGAATATTCTGCAACGCTTACCTAAAGATGCACCGACATTTTGTGTCACTTTAAATCAGACTGATTTAATTGATAGCAGTAAAATTTTGCGTAAATTTAACTATGCTCACCCTGTGTTTAACGAAGCCAGTATGAATGCACAAAAAGAGCGAACAAAAATTTGCGGTGTGCGCCATACGCATTTTGCCGGAGCTTACTGGTATAACGGTTTTCATGAAGATGGTGTACGCAGTGGTTTAGATGTTTGTAATAATTTCGGCATCAGCCTATGAGTTCAAGCATAGCTGAAGACCGTTTTAATAGTGGCGTGTATCAAGGTGAGGTAAGTCACAGGCGTTTTACTCCTAAAAACCATAGTTTTGCCTATGAAATGGCATTATTAGCCATCGATTTAGATGAGGTTGATAATTTAGCCAAAGTGAGTCGACTGTTTGGTACAACGAAGTGGTCTTTGCTTAAGTTTAACCCCAATGACTACTTAAACTCCCTTGCATCGCAATTTAGTGATACAGAGATACCTGACAGTGTCTCTTTAAAGCAAAGCAGTAATACCACACCAGATAAAGCACTAAAGCAACGAGTGTTGTGGACCATCGAACAATTGGGGGCAACTAAATCGTGTGAGTCAGTGATTTTTGCCGGTCAAGTGCGTCATTTTGGCTTTTACTTCAGTCCAGTTAATTTCTATTTTTGCTATCAAGATAAGCAGCCGATTTATATGTTGGCTGAAGTCAGTAACACACCGTGGGATCAACGCCATTGTTACCTGGTGAATCTTGAGCAAACAGAAACCACAGATAAAGTTTTTCATGTGTCGCCATTTATGGATTTGGACATGCATTATCAATGGCAGGTCGTTGCACCAAGCAAGCGACTTAATGTGACCATTCAAAATCGAGATGATGCCAATAATAAGTTATTTGATGCCAGCCTTCAGCTGAGAAGGAAGTCATTTAATGCCAGTAATATTCGCAACATGTTGATAGGGTTTCCTGTGATGACACTGAAAATCATGTGGGGCATTTATTGGCAAGCGATGAAGCTATTTGTAAAAAGAATCCCATTTATTGCTCATCCCCACACTGATTAAACTTAAATTAAACCAAAAGACAGTTTGTTACGTACTGAAAGACATCATTATAAAAATTGAAATGCTAAAAGTAAGAATCGGAGAGATATATGGACAATACAGCGATTAATGCGAACGTAGAGCAAGCAAGTATTTCAGACAGCTTTGCAAAGAAAATTTTATTACGTGCGTTAAAACACCTCTCTGGTGGCTATTTGACCATTGTTAATTCAGGCAAGGACGATACGGCTGAGCAAAGTTTAACATTCGGGGATTTTGAGTCTGACTTACACGCGACCATCCAAGTGACTCACCCAAGTTTTTATAAGCAAATTATTTGGGGCGGCTCTATCGGTGCAGGTGAAGCCTACATCCAAGGTCATTGGTCTAGTCCTGACTTAACCAAAGTCGTGCAGCTATTCGCGCGCAACTTAGCATTACTCGATAATATTGAACGCTACTTTTCATGGTTTAGTGTCGGGATGAACCGATTAACTCACGTCTTTAATCGTAACTCTACCGCAGGTTCTAAACGAAACATTCTCGCTCATTATGATCTAGGTAACTCAATGTACGAGCAATTTCTTGATAAAGAAATGCTTTATTCGAGTGCATTATATCCTCACAAAGACGCGAGTTTAGAAGAAGCTCAACTGCATAAACTGCACACAATTTGCGAACGTTTAGATTTAAAAGCTGGGCAAACGTTGCTTGAAGTCGGCACCGGTTGGGGCGCATTGGCAATCTATGCCGCCAAGCACTTTGATGTAAACGTTACTACGACCACGATTTCAGATGCGCAGTATGATTATGCTGTCGACAGAGTGAATAAAGAAGGTCTGCAAGATAAAGTCACTTTACTCAAAAGTGATTATCGATTGCTTGAAGGTGAATATGACCGCGTAGTGTCTATTGAAATGATTGAGGCTGTAGGGCATGAGTATTTACCTGGATTCTTTAAGAAATTAGAAACCTTGCTAAAGCCATCAGGAAGAATGTTAATTCAGGCGATTACCATTGCCGATCAGCGTTATGACAGTTATCGCAAAGGCGTTGACTTTATTCAGCGCTATATTTTCCCTGGGGGCTGTTTACCATCCGTTAGTGAAATGAATAAACACGTAGCGAAGCAAACTGACATGGTGGTGTGGTCTGTCGATGACATGGGCAAAGATTATGCGCAAACCCTGTATCACTGGCATGAGCGTTTTGATAAGGCGCAAGACACCATAAAGCAACTTGGTTACGGTGATGACTTTATCCGTATGTGGAAGTTTTATTTAAGCTATTGCGAAGGTGGCTTTTTAGAACGTACAACGAGTACGGTACATTTGGTTGCAGTGCGACCACAATACCGCACCACTTTAGCTGGCGGCGTATAAATAATGCCACATTCTGCCCATACAAATATTATCAATGCACTGGCATTTCAAGTGATTTGGTGGGCAGGTGTACTCGCAGCTAACCAACTTATTATTATCCCAATTATTTTGATTATTTGGCACTTTGTCGCCAGTCAGCAAAAGAGTTTTGATTTTAAAGTATTAATGGTATGTGCCTCGGTGGGGATCTTGTTGGATACCGTGCTTGTTGGTATAGGGTTGTTTGAGTTTCAGGTATTTCCATTGTGGTTGGGTTTACTATGGGGTTATTTTGCTCTGTCACTTAATTACAGTTTAGCCTTGTTTAATCATTTTCCTATTTCGATACAAGCCCTTCTAGGGGGCATTTTTGGCAGCTTAAGTTACATCGGTGGAGCCAATTTAAATGCCGTAGAGCTACCCTATGGCACAGTGACTTCTGGTTTAGCACTTATGTTGATTTGGTCATTGATGTTCCCTTTATTTCTGTGGCTGTCAAAGGTGATTGGCTTAAAACATGCTCGTACCGATTTTGAAAAATTGGTATGAAATGTTTCATCTTTTTGTTTAATCGTTCAATGAAAAATATTACCCGAGAGGAGTTAACACAATGAAAGTCTACACCTTATTACTTTGTATTGTATTGACGCCATTATCTGTGTCATCAGCTCAGTTTGAGAGTGATTCAATTGAGAAAGAACAAGTCAATGTTAACTTATTGCAGGCGTATGATAATAAGCATACAGAGCTGCAGATGGTCGGTGAAGCAGACATGGACTTACTCTGGTTCTCAATCTATAGCGCGAGGTTAATGTCGGTAGATGGTGACTATCAGAATAGTCAGCTACCGCTAAAGCTTGAGATTCAATACCATCGTGATATTGAAGCTGAAGATCTTATCGAAGCAACAGTGGATCAGTGGCAACACATTGGCATTGCCAATCAAGATATTCCAAGATTACAGCAGCAAATAGAGCAAGCGTGGCCAGACGTTAAAGAGGGCGATAAGTTAAGCTTTATGATGCATAGCGATGACTTAGGCCAATTTTATTATAATGACAAACCCTTACCGATAATCGAAGAACCTGGATTTTCAAAAGCGTTTTTAGGTATTTGGCTATCAGAGCAAACCAGCAGACCTGAATTACGTGAGCAATTGATTGGAGCAAACAAATAATGGGTCTTCTAAGCAAAATAAAATCATACTTTTTAGTGGTAATCGCAGCATCGGTGTTGATGTCTTGCTCTTCAGCATCGATTGAGGATTACGATAAAACGACCCCCGTATTAAACCTTAAAACATTCTTCGATGGCCAGTTGACCGCATCAGGCATTGTTCAAGATTATTCCGGCACAGTGACGCGAAAATTTACCGTCACCATGGAAGCCAGTTGGCAAGGTGATGAAGGGGTGATTAATGAATGGTTTATCTACGATGATGGCGAAAAACAAACCCGCATTTGGAAAATAACCGATTTAGGTAATGGTAAGTATCAAGGCACTGCTAACGATATCTTGGGCATAGCTGAAGGTGAAGCGAGGGGCAGTGCGCTTCGCTGGGCATATGATATGAACTTAGTGGTTGATGATTCAGAATATGAAGTTCATTTTGATGATTGGATGTTTTTAGTGGATGAAAATACCATTATTAATAAAAGCGACATTATTAAATTCGGTATCACAGTGGCTGAAGTCACTTTAGTCATTCAAAAGGTTAACTAATTAGCAGTGTGTGCGGGTTTCATCTCCTGTGACTATTATGAGTTAACTATTATAATCTAACTCTGATTGTTTAACGTTCATCGTGTGCAACTTCACAATGCAAAAATGGCGCTGATATTGAGATATCAGCGCCATTTTATTGTTTGATTGTTCAGCTTAATTAACCTTTGAGCTTTGAATTATCAGGTTGCTTCTTATCGTAGTATTCAAATGGAAACACATTCCTAATTCGTTGTGAAATCTTGTCATCGATATTGGCCGAAATGTGCAGTCTGACACCATTAAGTTTTTCGGCTCTGACAGTACAAGTGAGCTTTTCATGTTTAGCTATAGATTTACATTCACGTGAGAAACGCTCAGGAATTTTTCCTGAATGCTTATTGAGTTTTCCGTCTTTAAAGTGCATTTCGAAAACTTTTAAACCTCGAGCTCCAGAAAAGATAAGCTTGTAGGCAATGACGAAAAATACCAGCACAAACAATACTTTTAATCCCGTTTCGAGCATGGTTAATTCCTTATGTATGACAACTTCTTTACTATTTAAGATACTCTGCTACCCGAGGATTGCAATTTTTTTTGCAGCTTTATAACCAAGCTCACATTTGTGATTAACCAATAAAAAAGTCAATTATTTTAAATGATTAACTTATAGTAAGTTATTCTCGTTATCTGAGGGTAAATTCGCTAACATCAATATCAATGTGTGCGTCTTTATGCCAAAGCACCACCTAATTTACGCCAATCTCTTTGCCATTTTTTGCTAATTGTTATGAGGCCATCATGCTGCAACTTCGCGATTCAAAACTATTTCGTCAACAAGCCTACATTAACGGTCAATGGTGTGATGCAGTATCTGGCGAGTCTACTGTGATTACTAACCCAGCAACCAATGAATCAATTGGGACTGTACCTGAAATGGCAGCTAAAGAAACGCAGTTAGCGATTACATCAGCCCAAGTTGCTTTGTCTCAATGGCAAGCTAAAACAGCGAAAGAAAGACAGCAGGTGTTATTAGTTTGGTATCAATTGATTATTGAAAACACTAATGACTTAGCCTTAATCATGACATTAGAGCAGGGAAAACCCTTAACAGAGTCTTCAGCAGAGGTTGGCTACGCAGCGTCATTTATTCAGTGGTATGCTGAAGAGGCTAAACGAGTTTACGGAGAAACGATTCCTGGCCATCAAGGTGATAAACGCATTGTTGTGACGAAACAGCCTATTGGGGTAACAGCTGCTATAACACCATGGAATTTTCCATTAGCGATGATCACCCGTAAAGCTGCGCCAGCACTTGCGGCTGGTTGCTCCATGATTGTAAAACCTGCCCCTGACACCCCTTATAGCGCGTTAGCACTGGCAGAGTTAGCTGATAGAGCTGGCATTCCCGCAGGTATTTTTAATGTGGTCACTGGTGATGCGAAAGCAATTGGTAAAGTGCTATGCAGCAGTAAAACCGTGAGAAAACTTTCGTTTACTGGCTCTACAGGCGTTGGGGTTAAGTTAATGGCTCAATGTGCACCAACCATTAAAAAGCTGTCTTTAGAGCTCGGTGGCAATGCGCCGTTTATTGTCTTTAATGATGCAGATATTGATGCTGCAGTCGAAGGAGCACTGCAAGCAAAGTTTAGAAATGCAGGCCAAACTTGTGTATGTGCAAATAGAATTTATGTGCAATCAGGTGTGATAGATCTCTTTACTGAAAAATTTGTCGCAGCTGTAGCGCAATTAAAAGTTGGCAACGGTATCGACAAATCTTCAGATATTGGTCCGTTAATTAACCGTAATGCCATAAGTAAAGTTGAGTCGCATATTCAAGATGCCCTAGCACTCGGTGGAGAACTTTTATTGGGAGGGAGTAATCATCCCTTAGGCGGTTATTATTTTGAGCCTACCGTAATTAAAGGCGCAACACAGGTAATGAAAGTCGCCACTGAAGAAACCTTTGGCCCGTTAGCGCCTATATTTGAATTCGAATCAGTCGAGCAAGTGATCAACATGGCTAATGACACTGACTTTGGTCTCGCTGCATATTTCTATGCTCGTGATATCAGTTTAGTGTATCAAGTCTCTGAAGCCTTAGAGTTTGGTATGGTTGGGGTCAATACGGGTTTGATTTCAACTGAAGTTGCGCCTTTTGGAGGGATTAAGTCATCAGGACTTGGCCGAGAGGGTTCAAGGCATGGACTAGATGAGTATCTAGAAATGAAATACGTGTGTTTAGCGGTTTAAATTGATAAATGATGAAAAGCTATTTATGCCAAGGTTAATGTGTTGCATAATTGAGCATTAATCCAATAATACATTGAGCCTTATGCTTTTTTCCTTTTTAGATCTTGTTGCATTAGCTTGTTTTTTTTCCTGCTGGGTGGGCTACACTTTTTTTGCTCGTAAAAAAGCCAAAACGACTAACTGTATCGCGCGCTGTTTACATCAACATCGTATCCATTGGATGGCTGAAGTGATGAAGAAGGAAATCCGGGTTGGTGAAGCTTCTTTACTTGCCAATTTAGAGCGAAATATTGCGTTTTTCGCGTCAACCACCTTACTGGTGCTAGCGGGTGTATTAACTTTATTCGCTCAAGTTGAACGCCTTGAAGAAGTCATTAGTTCCATTCCATTTTCAGCTGAACCTAACCATGCTTTAGTGCAAGTGAAGTTAGCCATGTTGGCATCTATTTTTGTATTAGCCTTTTTCCAATTTACTTGGTCTATGCGTCAATATGGCTTTTTGAATGTCATGATTGGCGCTGCGCCAATTGATCTCACTGGAAAAAATAAAAACTTATTGGCGTATTCCCGTCAAATGGCCACAGTAGGCGATCAAGCTGCTCACTCATATAATTATGGCCTGAGGTCATATTACTTTTCTATGGCCGCTTTATGCTGGTTCTGGAACCCTATCTTATTGATATTGGCAAGTTTGCTGGTGGTATACACTTTATATCGTCGAGAATTCAAGTCTCGTGCCGTAAGAGCCTTTACTGCAGCACAAACACATTTGGAAATTGCTAAATCGGCGAGAGATAACGACGCTCAACAGCCTTAGATTATTGGCTTGCATATAGAGCCTGAGTGAATTCTAGACATGAAAAAGCCGCTTAAATTTCTTCATACGACTTATCAAGTTTTTGGTGGACTTTCCCAGCCTCGAACTGCATGAATTGTTGACGATTATGTTATCAATGGGCGTAAGGGGAGAGTCATTTAAATTTTTGACATGAAAAAGCCGTTTAAATTTCTTCATACGACTTATCAAGTATTTGGTGGACTTTCCCAGCCTCGAACTGCATGAATTGTTGATGATTATGTTATCAGTGGGCGTAAAGGGAGAGTCATTTAAATTTTTGACATGAAAAAGCCGCTTAAATCTCTTCATACGACTTATCAAGTATTTGGTGGACTTTCCCAGCCTCGAACTGCATGAATTGTAGACGATTATGTTATCAATGGGCGTAAGGGGAGAGTAATCTAAATTTTTGACATGAAAAAGCCGCTTAAATCTCTTCATACGACTTATCAAATATTTGGTGGACTTTCCCAGTCTCAACTGCATGAATTGTTGATGATTATGTTATCAATGGGCGTAAGGGGGGAGTCATTTAAATTTTGACATGTAAAGCGGCTCAAACTTTTTCATACGACTTATCAAGTATTTGTTGGATTTCCCCAGCCTCGAACAGCATGAATTGTTGACGATTATGTTATCAATGGGCGTAAGGGGAGAGTCATTTAAATTTTTGACATGAAAAAGCCGCTTAAATTTCTTTAAGCGGCTTATCAAAATTGGTGGCCCCTCCCATTCTGTAAGTTGCTGTTTTATTAAGGTTTTGCAGGCTTCGGGGCACGTTCGCATCAGGTTTTTCGCTACTCCAGTCCACACAGTTCCACCTGCTCATTTTTTGTTAGTAAACAGAGGTGAAACAAAGGTGAAATATGCCAGAAATTACTAAGTTATTTACCGATATTATAATCGAACGTTTACCGATTAAAAACACCCTACAAGTTTTTGTTGATAATCGCTGTACGCACTTGAAGCTTTTCGTTCGTCCAACAGGGAAAAAAAGCTTTTACTTCAGAGCAAAACGAAGAGGTAAAGATGTAAAAAGGAAATTAGGAGAGGCTGGAAGCATGAGTGTCAGTATGGCGCGGATTTTAGCTAATAATATGTTGTCTGAATTAAAAGAGCCTTTGACTGCATTTGAAGTTGAAGTGCAAACAATGCCACAGCAGTTTGTAACTGTTGATGATGTATTCCTACTCTATAAAGAGAATGAACTGAGTTATCGAAAAACGATTGCTGGAAGAGCCCATGCTCTTGAAGTTGCATATCGAAATCATGTTAAGCCATTAATTGGTTCGCATTACATTAATGAGTTAAGTAAAAAATGTGCGCGTTCTTTTTTTAAAGACTTAGAGGTAAAAGGGTATTGTGCTCATAACAAAGCGTTAAGTGGTCTCAAGGCTGCATTTAATTATGCTATTGATTATGAGGAACAATTAGGCATTCAATTTAACCCATTTGACCGTATAAAAAAGCTACCTGGTGTAATTCGCAATCGATATCTTACCTATGAAGAGGCTGGACGATTATTTGCAGCTTTAAAAGGTGTATCCAATCAAGATGTTGCCGATATCTACCGACTAGCGCTTTTCACTGGTGCGAGATTATCTAATGTGAAGCAGATGGAGTGGAGCGATTTAAACTTAAGTTCAGCCACATGGTTAATTCCATCGACCCGAACTAAAACTAGCCAGCATTACGAAATTCCTCTTCATAATATGGCAATGGAGATTATATTGAATCGTCAGAAAGCATCTTCAGAAACTCGATTTGTATTTCCTGCTGGACCAAAGTCAAAGTATGGGTACATTACTGGTGGCGACTTAGTTTGGAAACAAGCAATTAAAGAAGCAGGGCTTTATCATGATAATCCTAATATACGACCTAGACCCCATGATTTAAGACGTACCTTTGCAACTTGGCAAATTCAATCAGGAGCCGATATTAGTGTGGTTTCAAAAGCGCTGTGCCATACCTCACTAAAGCATACGTTGGTATATGCGCATACGAATGTATCTCAGGTAAGGGATTCTATTAATGGGGCCTTCCAAAAATTAGTGTAATTCTTGATAAAATTCGATTAGCTAATACCAACTGATTTTGAAAGTTTATCAAACAATCAAAATCAGTTTTACTTGTTGCCCTTTGTAAACTGCTCAGCTTAGAGGTAAATGATGATTTTGTTACTCATCAAGTTTTAATTTGACAATTGAAGTGCGAACATCTTTTGGCCCTAAGTAAAGAATATCATCTTCATAAGATATAACTCGCTTGTATAATGCTCGATTGGGCAATTTTGCAATAACTTCACCTGACTCCACATCAATGATATGCGTTTGCTCACCGACAGAATGCCAATGGGTAAGTTTACCCTTATGCTCAAATAGATATTGAACTAAGATGGGCTTGGCGACCTTTTCTCGTTTCTCATTAATGATATAACCAGATAAATTATCGACAAATAAGCAACCTTGCTTGCTAGCAAAGGCTCTTTCACCTTGTGCTGTGAACATTTTAAAAGTGTTGCTTTCTGCTTCAAATTGATAAATGCCTTTCTCTGCTTCTGCAATGAAACATTGGCCATTGGAAACAAGTTTGATGGTTTTGATATCACTAATGCTGATTAGCTTGTCATTAACGAGTTTATATACACCTGAGGTACCCGCTAAGTAGACTTCTCCTTGATGGAAAGCTATTTGTCTTAAGCTTAGCGTTGTATCAAAGTAAGTAGAGTTAAAAACAGTACCATCTTTAAGTTGCTCTACAACATAACCACTATTAGTGGTGGCCAATATTGAAAGAATCTTACTGGTATAGTTAAAGTCAATTATTGTATTTTCAAGGCTATAATTGAAATTTCCCGAATGGCTTGATATTGACTCCCGAGCTGAATTCCCTAAAGCGAAATAAAGCTCATTATCTAACATAAGTGGATCAGAAATCTTAACGGTTTGAGGAGCAAGAACATAAGATGTGGTTAACTCTTGAGAGTAGATATCATCTGTCAATGTTGTTCTTAATAGTTCATTATTATTACCTACATAAAATAAATTGTTTTCTGATACTGCAATTGAATATGGTTTATTTCGAAATCTAATTAAGGTTCTTCGATTATCTCCTTCAAAATAGATAAGAGACACTTCATCTAAATTATCTTCCCTCATAGAAAACATTCCGTCACCATGACCTTTGATAAAAGCATCAATGAAGTGTTTACCATTTTCTGAATCAAAATTAGTAGTAGTCACCTTCTGCAAAAATTTTTCTTCAATATCATAGGTGTAGGGTTTGATTGAATCTGAGGGCCTTACATTGAAAGTGATATAAAATTTATTTTTGTCAATCCAATC
Source organism: Shewanella sp. 10N.286.51.B7 (assembly GCF_002873615.1). Lineage (NCBI taxonomy): Bacteria > Pseudomonadati > Pseudomonadota > Gammaproteobacteria > Alteromonadales > Shewanellaceae > Shewanella > Shewanella sp. 10N.286.51.B7. The sequence goes on along the minus strand of NZ_MCUF01000087.1, from coordinate 135,366 downwards.
GAATGAAGGATATGCATTTTGCCTATTACATGGGATCTCATCTATTTGATGTTCAAATGGTTTATCAAAAATTTTAATTTTACATTTTGAGTCTTCAACAACATGCATTACAGTTCGTCCGCTGCTATGAATCTCTATACCTCGATAAGCGCCAGGGTAATTAGCAGATAAAAGCACCGTATTTTGACGGTTTACGGTTTTATAAAGTGTGGATTTTTTTGAATCTCGCGTTGTAACGTATAAAGCGTCATTAAATTTTGCATAGTCGACAATATAATCGTGTGACTCAAAAACAGTTTGCTGTGAAACTTTAGGTAGTAACTGAGTTGAGTTATTGCTTGATACGGCATAGTGATTGGCTACCATACTTAACACCAATACTATGAAAGTAATAACAATAGTCGTGCTATAAAAATTTTTAGGCGATTTCTTTACTGATTCTTGAATTGCCTCAAATGACAGCTGGTAACCTTTATTTCTTACGTTTTTTATTGAGTTTTTGTCATCCAACTTCAAGCGTAGAGCACTAATAAGCTTACGTAATGAATTTTGAGTAACAACTCGCTCTCCCCAAACGGTCTGCTCTAAAGTTTGAGCATCTACAAAACCGTTTTCCGAGGCTAAAAATAACTTTAAAGCTTCTGTTTCTTGGTAAGTAAAAAGAGTTAGTTGTCCGTCCTTCTCTGCAGAGGTGAGATCTGCAGACATTAAAAATCCATTTATTTTGTATTTCATTTTTTAAGTAATGCTGTATTTCATTTCTGTAATTTTTAATAAGGTTAAATGTTTTTTATTTTAAAGCAACAACTCTAACTCTAAGTGCATGTAAATTATACCAATTCACACTTATTCACTGTTGTATCACAAAAAATCAACATATTATGCTGGCCAAATAAAAGTAGATTACGGTTGAATATGGGGATGCTTGTTTAAAGAAGATTTAAGCAATCATGTGAAATTTATCTGAGTAGAAACTAATAACAACTAATAACTATAGGGAAATTTAGGAAAATGAAGAAGTTGATTCTTATCGCAACAGTTCTAGGCTTAATAAGTGGGTGTGTTTCAACAGCGGAGAAAAAATCAACCGAACAAGCATATTTAATTATTGATGTTAAGGGAGACTCTTCAATTAGAGATTTAGTTCTTGATACTGTAGTTAGCTCAGTTGAAAAGTCTATGGATAGCTTAACAGTCAGCCGCGGTATTCCTCCTCAAGAGTTGCCAGAAAAAGCAACTAGATTCAAATTAACATCTCCATTTGCAAATAGTTCTTTCGGAGCTCTAATGCAATCTCAAGGTGCAATGTTAAAGTTTCCAAGTTGCCAAGACCCAATACTTACAATGAAATCTGATGATAACGATCAAGACTGGGGTGAAAGTACCTCATTTTTTGTATGCGTTGTACAGTATCAAGAAGGTTATCATGTTGATGTATACACTACCTTCGAGCAGAGTAGCGGTGGATTATCAGTTGATGCTTTAAGTCAGTCTTTAGCTCGTTCTATTGTAGGCGATACAAGCCAAATCATTCCTAGAACAATGAAAGGTATCGAATCCGATCTTGCTGGTGAAAATCTAGAAACTAAAATTGTAGATCAGTATATTCCTAAAAAATGGAAAGGTGCATTTTTAGATGAAACCGCTGATGCTACTGGTAAGAGTACGTCACTCTAATTAGTCATAACCTCTAGCAGATTTAATAAATGATTATAATTATCAGCTTTGATTTAGATTTCTGTTAAAGCTGATTCCTATAACTTTTTATTGGCTAATAGGTAAGTGCTTTAGATTAAGTAAGCATAATTTTTATTAAACTTTGCCATAATTAAAATTTAACTAAAATCAAAAAGATAATTGTAAAAATATTTGAAGAAATGATTCTTTAAGCGCTTCAAAGGACAGCAGGAAACTTTTTTTCTTACGTTTTTTATTGAGTTTTGTCATCTAATTTCAAGCGTAGACCACTAACAAGCTTACATAATGAATTTTGAGTAACAACTCGCTCTCCTCACACTGCGAGCTCTAAACTTTGAGCATCAAAAAACGTCTTCTGATGCTAAAAATAACTTTAAAACTGCGGTCTCCTGATAGGTGAAATTGATTTTTCTTCACCTCTGGTCGGAAGCCTAATGTATGTAGACTGCATAAATCCATTTATTTTGTAATTCATACCTATAGGGAGTGTTACTTTTTAGATTTGAGGTTAATTATTTATTAGTGTGCTCTATTGTTGGGGTCAAGCGGAATTCGTCTAAGGTACTAATTAAATGGGGGTTTCACGCTTGTTCACTATTGCTTCACAAGAAATCAGCATATTGTGCTGGCCAAATAAAAGCAGATTACGGTTGAATATGGAGATGATTACTTAAAGAGGGTTTAAGCAATCATATAAAATTTATTTAAGTAGAAACTAATAACTAAAGGGACAGTTTTAATGAAAAAAGCAATCTGCTTGTCTTTTCTATTTACAGCAACAATTTTCATGGGCGGTTGTAAGAGTATGGATCTTCAATCTTATGTGGGTGATTTTGAACCCAGTGCTAATGACATTTACGATGGAACGATTGCCTTTTGTTCACTACCTTACAACAGAGTGACTCATTATGTTGGAAATAGCGCATCACAATCTGCTGAAGAAAGAAAAGCTTATAAGGATAAAGTTTGGAGTAACTGGGAAAAGCAGAGAAAAGAATTAATTGCACATTTCGAAAGTAAGCAATTTACCATATCGCAGCCCGCAGGCTTTTTTACATACGACGAAGCAACAGGCTTGATGAAACTAGATGAACAACGCACATTTAAATGGAAAACAACTGCAGAAAGAAGCGCAATCCCTAATAAAATAGCTTTTAATACTTACGATAACTGGTTCTCGCCAAGTTTACCGACAGGATGGGTCAGCCGTCAGGCAGGTGATACCAGACATCAATTAGATGCCCGCAGAACAAGAGCTGCTCTTAACAAATTTGGTAAATCAGTTTCTGGTTGGGGTCAGGATGTTTACGTTATCAATGATTTTGATGATGCTGGTCGTCCACATTATGAGAAACGAATAGCTAGTTACAATGGACAAGCTTTAGGATCAAATAGTGCTTATCCAAATCAATTAATGAGTGTTTTAATTGATACAAAAAGGTGGTACGAAAATCTCGAATCCCCTGTTTTATTAAAAGACGGATCTTTTTACTTAGATACTAATAAAGTTAATGTTTACGATACATTTGGTGTTTATCCTGACATCGGTAAACCGCACATTTCTATAACTTATACCTTTAAATTTACTGGGTGTAGTCAAGGTCAGTTAACAGCCGAAGTGAATGAAATCTCTATATCCCCCTCTATATATAAGGCTAACTTATAATTGAGTCGTTTCTTATTAAGGCATAGCACCTGCAAAGGTGTTGTGCTTTCATATACAATTGATTTCTGTAATGGTCAACTAATATTGGCCACGATCTTAGAGTTTAACCAGAACAACCGTTCCGATTCATTGGGCGTCAGTCCGCCGTTATATTGATGTGGACGAAGCTGGCAGTAATAGCCAATTATGTATCGTGTAATTTCGTTCTGAGCTTCTGTAAAATTACGATACCCTGTTGTTGGTATCCATTCTGTCTTAAGGCTCCTAAAAAAGCGTTCCATAGGACTGTTATCCCAGCAATTCCCACGTCGAGATAAACTTTGTTTGAGCTGGTATCGCCATAATAGTTGCCGATATCTTCTGCTTGTATAGTGAGTCCCTTGATCGCTATGGAACATAACATCTTCAGGTTTACCACGACCTTCATAGGCCATCGAAAGCGCTTTACCAGTTAAACGACTATCAGGTGATAATGACATAGCCCAACCAATGACTTTACGTGCGAATAGATCAATCACAACCGCTAAGTACATCCAGCGGTTACCAGCCCACACGTAGGTGACATCACCAACCCAGACTTCATTCGGAGCAGTGACAGCGAATTGTCGACCTAGGTGATTAGGGATTTCAATATGTTCTAGTGTGCCTTTTCGGTATTTGTGCTTAGGTATCTGACAGCTAACTATACCAAGCTCTTTCATCAACTTAGTGGCACGATAGCGGCTTAACGAGACACCTTGCTGGCTGACCATATCTGCAATCGTTCTAGCACCTGCCGAGCCGTTACTTGCGGTGTGTACTTCGCTAACTAGGCTTCGAAGTTTAACTTTATCCGCATTAATGGTTGTTGGCCGCTTTCTCCAATATTTGTAACTACTACGATGAATACTGAACACTTCACATAATGTTTTTATGCTGTAGCTCTGCCTGAGTTTCTCAATTATTGTGAATTGTTCAGTGAGTCCGACATCAACAGAGCTGTGGCCTTTTTTAATATTTCGTTGTGCTCCTGGAGGCGAGCTAGTTGCTTTTTTAACTCTCGAATTTCAATTTGTTCTGGTGATATAGGTGATGCTTTAGGTTGTTTACCTTGTCGCTCTTCCCTTAATTGTCGAACCCATTTATCCATGGTTGATTTGCCTACACTCATGGCTTGAGCGGCTTCAACAATTGAGTAATTTTGATCTAGCACTAATTGAGCTGATTCAAGTTTGAATTCTGCACTAAAGACTCTTCTTGTACGTTTTTTCATAGTGTCACCTGTTAACTTATGAGGTGATGATATCACCTCTAACTAGGTGGCCAAATTAACTATGCCACTACATTCACTCTACTGCCTAATAAGGTGTTCCATAAACACCAGCTAATCTTTAGACAGAAAGTCAGCATAAATAGTTATTATCACTTTTGATTCCCTGCTTCTCTGCACCTTTTACAAATAATAATACATCCGACGATTAACACAGTTAAGGGTAGTAAGAACTCCATGAGACCTCCTTTATAGGTATCAGCTTAATAAATTTAAGCTGATACCTTTGCTGATTTTTAATTTAAAAAAACTTAAATAGTAAGTAGCGACATTTTAACCAAGAGTCCTCAGGCAGCCCTTTGTCCTTGTACTTTCTATCATAAGCACATGCTCCGATTATAAATTTCAAATACAATAAGCTTGAAGGTAAACAGAAAAAAGGACTATTGGTTATCCAAAACATAGTCACACAAACTATGGTCGAGATGAGTAAAATAAGTACCGGCGTGTAACGAGCATAAAACGCCTCGTTTTGTTGATTAAAAATCACTATCAAACCCCGAATCAAAACCCGAATCAAAACCTGAGTCGAAACTTGAACAAGAATCAAAAGTATCGAAGCTTGATGAAATATCGGTATCACAAGTGCTTATTGAGCTACTACTTTCAGTGATACCGAATGGGTTACCTTTGATGTCTAAACCTGAGCCTGAGACCATAGGTGTGCCATCAATATTGGTAATTGGGGCGTTATTTTTAGAAGTCATAATGTGTCCTTTAATAATGAAGGTTAATTACTGTTCTAAATTTAATTTAATGAAATAAAACTGAATTGCAAACTTGTTTGGCTGAAAGCTCATCAAAAAATATTTGTCCTTTCTTTGTTCACCTCGTCAGATACCTAGACTCCTATAAGACTCAAAAAATTCGTTTTTCAGCTTTTATTTTCTTTGCATTTATTCGATAGAATTATCCTTGCCTAGCAAAAATCGGCACGATTTTCTGCAATAAAGCGGCCTGTGAAACAGGCTTTCAAAACGCGGATGTGAGTTATTACGAAGTAATGGCGAGAAGCAGCACGCGCATGTACAGCTGGTCTGTACTAACCGAATTTTAGTTTTGCTTCAGCAAAATTTAGCCTCATATTTGGTACAAATTGAAGGCTAAACCAGTGTGGTTTTCGTCAGAAAATCATAGCGATGAAAGAGGGAAATGAGGTGGAACACATCCCCTCGTCATAAGCGGTGAAAATGCGGTTAGTACAGAGCGTAGCGAAATACATGCGCGTTTGATGCTGTGAAGTGCTAGAGCGTAGCTCGTAAAGCTGCGCCGATGACGAGTCATCAGAGCAGGTGGGCGCTTCAGAGCATATGAGGGATTAACGAAGTTAAACACTCATCAGCCAAAGGCTGGCTTGGTAGCGATGTTCATCGCTATTTTTATCCCGACAGGGGAAACTCGCTTTAACGGCATGAATATCTATACCTTACAGATAAAAAATGACACTTCGTACTCAGTGAAACTAGTTATGAATACCTAAAAATCAAAGCATAAAAAATATCAATATGAACGTGTATCAACAACTACAACAAACCATCAATACTGCCGTGTTTTCCTCAGGGAAACTGGCTGATAAGTATCAACCTTATTTGTTCATGCCCATGAAATATATACCAGGGGAAAATAATAATCAGACGGGTAAAGCCAGGCGGGAGTTAACCATTAAAATGGTGGCTCGATTTGGTGTCACCTCGCCAACCCTCATAGCAGTGATATATGGTATTCCCAAGCGGCAAGCACTCGAACACCTCAATAAGCTTGTAAAAGAAAAGTTGCTCAGCTTAGTGATAACACATCGGTCTGTTGATGACCGTGTGTATGTACTGGACTACGCGGGCGCAAAATATGCAGAAGAATTGTTATCCATCGCGGTCTACTTTCGCAGCAACGACAAGCCCGCATTAAGGGTTAATCAGAACACCATCATGCATGATTTAATGATGCAATACATCCAATTACGAGGCATTCACAATAAGGTCAAAACAGGTGAGGATAATCCGTATTGGATTTCATTAGTCACGGAGCCTGAATTTAAGCGACTCTTTAAATCAAATGACGTAAGAAACGTAGATGGAATTGTCATAGAGCCAACGGGTAGCCTTGTTGCAATTGAACTAGAACATTCCTTTAAAACCAAAGCTGCACGACAGACCATTTTATTAAAATGGCTTTACGGCCTCAATAATGGCTATTACGACAAGGTCATGTTGTTCTCTCAATCCTTGCAGGTATTTAGTGATATTAAGCGACTGCATAACCAACTATTCGAAGAGATGGTGACTCGAGTAGATAAAAAGACTCGTAAAGCACTTTTAACATCACAAGACGTCACACTATTACAAAGCAAAATCATATATCGAACCGTATTATGCAGTGAATTAGAAAATGTTTTTTATCAATAGATTTTAACCGGCACAAAAACGAGAAAGACACCCCAAGGGTGTTTTTCAAGGCAAAGCCATTCAGGCATTACAGAAGAGTGAGGTATTCAACACAATGGAAGAATCACCAGAGATTAATTTTATCCATAAAAAGAACTCCGTTTCACTGCACCGAGGCATCCATGTTTCCCTCCGCAATAATAAGTAAGCCTGAAGCTGGAGAAATTAAGCTAGTTAAATAGGATGAGAGTAAAAAACTTCAACTAATCACCTGATGACAAGTAATAGATAATAGAAAAAAGTACACACAACAGGCCAATAGTGGCCCAAATTAAACCTAGATCAATGTGCTCCATGCAACCTCTTAACAATCCTTGTTAATCGTCCTGAAAGTGTAGTCTGGAATGTTGATAAAGGTAATTTTTTGGAAACAGTAACTCGTTTATGCCCCATAACAAGCTAGAGCAGGAATGAGGCTATACTAAAGATTCGTAATTTGACTTACTTTTCTTTATGCCTAGAGTTCTGACTATGTGGCCAAATTTACTAATCCACAACACATATACTTATGAAAATACACGGCCATTAAAAGAGAGTATCAGTAGATACTCTCTTCAGATTGATCTTACCTCTCTGAAGGGTGAGTCCAGTCAAAAGCCTTTAATGGGGCATCAACTGGTGTATGAGATAATGCATTGGTGAAATTTGAAATGAGTTTGCAAGCTAAGCCTGTCAACACTTCAAGTGCATGCCGCTCAGTGTATCCTACCGTTAGAAAGTTCTGCAACTTTTCATCACCTATATGACCACGATTATCTAGTAGCTCTTTAGTAAAGACATGCAACGCTTGTAGTTTGACATCAGGTAACTCATTTCCTTCCCGTAGTGCTTCAATAATGCTTTCTGGCATATTAGCTGATTTCATGATCCACGTATGACCAGGAACGCAATAGTGACAGTTGTTTTCAAAGTTTGAGGTCATCAGAACCACTTGAGCTTCGAGTGGACTGAATAGTGTACTTTGCGTGAATAACTCATAAGTCTTCAAATAAGCTTGATAAGTTGCGGGAGCATCTGCTAGCACTTTATGTAAATTTGGAATTAAACCAAGTGATTTTTTAGATTGCTCCATCATTTGCTTTGAAGCTTCTGGTGCTGTTTCAATATTGTGGTAGTTAAACATAATAATTCTCTCGGTTTATTATTTATTAATGGTGAAAGCGTTACGTAAGGCTTGAGTTAATCGTTCTTCGCTTGCTCTTAGTCGATAGTCTTCAGACTGATCTATCCATTGGATGACACCATGTTCATCAATTAAGACCGATGTTGGGATAGACATTGATTTGTATTCAAATGAAGTAGGAAATGGCAGCCCTAATACTGTTTTTGTTTTAGACGAGTCAGCCCCTAAAGCCTTGTGGTGTTCAACGCCGTATTGTTTAACTACTTTGAGTTCTGGGTCTGACAAAAGAAGAAAATCTAAACTATCTCGTTCGATGTGCATTTTTGCTTGTTCTGCCGTATCTCCCGACAACGCAACGACCTTAACGCCATATCGATCTAGGGTCGGTTTCATATCGTTAAACATTTTTAATTCAGCACTACAGTATGGACACCAAGCACCTCGGTAAAACTTGAGTAGAACGCGTTGATTTTTTATGTCATCAGCCGAATAAATCTCGTTGTCATATGTTGTTGATTCGAATTGTGGGAACTTATCTCCAATTACAACTTTAATATCACCTAGAGGAGTATCTTTTTGACTGAATACCCAAATGAATTTACCACCAAGAAATATGGAAAAGCTGGACATTAAGACAACGAAAACAAAGCTCCAATGCATATTTATAATCCCACTGATAATTGCACCTAGCCCCAAAAGGACACCTGCCGCAAGTGCTAGCATAAGGATGATAGGATTTTTGGGAGGCTTGTTCTTTTTTACTTTTAGAAAGTAATGCAAACTTCCAATCACCGTTGAGGCAAATCCAAGTAGTGATAGTGCTATAGCTGAAAACATCGTTTGTTCCTCATTGTTTTGTTTAATTGTACCAGTTAGTACATTTGCAATTAATGTACTAACTAGTACAATAGGTGTCAATAAGAATTTTATGTAGTTGTATAGATAAATGGCAAAGAAAAGACAGTTTGACGAGATAGAAGTGCTTGGAGTTATGGCCAAATATTTTTGGCAGCATGGTTATGCGTCGACTAAGGTGGATCAATTATCGACCGTTACAGGATTAACTAAAACCAGTATTTACAACGCGTTTGGCAACAAAGAAACCGTGTTTAAATGTATAGTAGATTTCTATGTTGAGCATCACATGTCTGTGGTACTCAGGAAACTCGACTCAGATAAATTAATATCAGAGAATCTTCAATATTTATTTGATAGTGAGTTCTTAAATCCAGAGAATGATCTACTCACTTACGGCTGCTTAATTACAAACAGTATTGTTGAATTAAAATCAAACGAACCAGCCCTCTATGAGTATGTTATTAAGAAGTTTGAACAAGGTCGTATTGCAACACTGGCATTTTTTACTCAATATGAGAAAACAGAACGACTTATTGATGGTATAGATGCGGAGCATTTGACCGACTATTTCCTTACGTTTCGTCAAGGACTCAAAGTTCAATCAAGAGGGCAAAGACCACATGAATCTCTCGCTCGATCTATACACGTATTCATGCTTGTATTGAGTACATTTGAAAAATAGATTATGCGTAGGCTATTCTCGAGCTTTAGTTTTGTTGTCGAGTTTTAGATGTCTAATGATTATGAATGCAGCACCGTAGCAACACGATTCTAGTTGAGCCAATTAGTTAATCGAGCAGGTAGACTGCTTTATCCTTATCGCAATACTATTGAATGGTGCCTTTAAATGAAAACAATAAAATATAATGGACGTATTGTTTTTCAAAAACAAGATATACCCAGTTTCAAACGTATGCCGCGCGTATTTGTAGACAGTGAAGCGTGTTTTGCGTTTGTCACAAATGGCGATTTTAACGTCAGGGAACAGACAGAATCTGCTTCATTGAACAAAAACTGCGGAATACTGGCAAAATGCACTAACTACTTTTATGAAAACACTAGCTATCATAATGATGAAGGTGCAGGTGAAGCGATTGGTATCCTTCTCTATCCTGAAATATTTCAGTCACTGTTTAACTTTGATATTAGCCAGTCAAAATACAGGGTCGATTATAATATTTTGCAGGTTGAAGTGGACAAATTGCTAGAGCACTATCGTGATAGCATCAGTATATTGCTGGATTCTCCAGAGTTGGCGGATGATTTGCTTATCGAGAGCAAACTACGTGAATTTGTCATTCTTATGGCGAAAAGAACCGGCGCACCTTCTGAACTCGATTTTCTTGCTTCTATGTTTAAACCTAACTTTGCCAAATTTGAAGATATTATCCAAAGTAATCTGTATGCGGATCTGAGTGTGGATGAGTTGGCAGCACTGTGTCATATGAGTGTTTCTACTTTTAAACGTAAGTTTAAAGAGGTGTATTCAGAACCCCCAATAAAATACATTAGCAAATTAAAAATCAACAAAGCTAAAGTGTTACTGAAAGATAATAGCTTACGTATCTCCGACATCGTTTTTGAAACGGGTTTCGAGTCGGTTTCCACGTTTAACCGTGCCTTTAAAGGACAAACAGGCCTATCCCCTTCTCAATTTCGTTTAACTTGACACCACCGCATTTTAACCTTTCTATTCAGGTTGGCTCGTTTGAACTAATGTGAGCAATTTTTGAACTTTTATGGAGAGCTCTGTACCTCCAAATTCCATATAGTTACCCCATCAACTAAACACAGAGAAAGGTAACGAATTATGGGTATCAGCTTTAAAGAAAAATATGGTGATTGGGCACTTATCACAGGGGCAACATCAGGCATTGGCGCAGAAATGGCAAGCCAGATTGCGGCAAAAGGATTGAACGTTGTTTTGGTCGCTCGTCGAGAAAAAGAGCTTGAAGAGCAAGCTACGTTGCTTACGGAACGCTACGGAATTAAAGCAATGACAGTTTCTGCTGACTTAAGTACGTCAGAAGGCGTCGAAAAAGTTAAGCAAATTGACAAAAGTATTGGGCTACTTGTACTAGCCGCTGGTATTGAAGTTAATGGTTCGTTTGCTAAATCATCTCTAGAGCAAGAGTTGAAGATGATACAGCTTAACGTTACCTCTGTATTGCAACTGACTCACCACTTTACACCAGCGATGATCGAAAGAAAAAGAGGCGGTATTTTAATGGTATCAAGTCTTTCTGGTCATATGGTTTCCCCATATTTTTCAAATTATGCAGGTACCAAAGCCTATGTTCTTCAGCTAGGTGCATCTCTTCATGGCGAACTTAAACCCAAAGGTATTGATGTAACGGTTCTTTCTCCTGGGTTAACAACTACACCGATGACTGCTGATAATGGTGTTGACTGGTCAAAACTACCTATGGTTGCAAAAGATCCTGCGGAAGTAGCAGAAATAGCTATCAATGGTTTGGGTAGAAAAGCAGTTGTGGTTCCAGGTAAACGTAATCGAATGACCGCTATTCTTTCTGGGATCATCTCCCACCAAAAGCAGGCAATAATGGGTGAATCAATGATTGGAAAAGCAATGCCCAAGAACAAAATGTAACCCCCAACAGTTTAAAACTTTAGTGAAAGAAAAAGGGAAAAAGCAATGATTAAAGTATACGTAATATACCCAAATAACGATGATGTGATTTTTGATTTTGATTACTACTGCAACAAACATGTTCCTATGATAGGAGAGCTTCTGGGAGACGCACTAAAAGGGGCGACAGTAGATGCAGGGCTAACAAGTGTTGTTCCTGGTGAAGCAGCGGCATATGTGGCGATTAGTACAATTTCATTTGAATCTATAGAGTCATTTCAAACGGCATTTGGCCCAAATGCAGAGAAGATAAAAGCTGATGTACCGAACTTCACTAATACCGTTCCAACAATTCAGCTTTGTGAGCAAAAAATATAGAACCGCAACTCTCTACGGTGAAAATGAGCAGGATACCGAATAATAAACAATTTGGATTCAGCTTAGTGTTATTTAATGAAATAAAATTGAAGCTAAACGCTTGATAAAAAAGAGTTAAATATGAATAAGAAAATCAAATTGGATATAGTGTCAGATGTGATTTGTCCTTGGTGTATTATCGGTTATAAGCGTTTAAATACCGCGATAAAAGAGCTTGGGATAGAAGATCGCATTGAGATTGAGTGGCAACCTTTTCAGTTAAATCCAGATATGCCGCTTGAAGGTGAAGACCTACGTGCCCACCTTAAAAGGAAGTACGGTACTACATTAGAAGATAGCATTCGTTTCAGAAAAGAGATGACAGAGCTTGGAGAAGACGTTGGGTTTAAATTCGACTACTTTGACGGGCTAAAAGCTGTAAATACCCTTGATGCTCATATTCTTCTGGAGCATGCAAAAAGTGTAGGCAAGCAAACCGAGCTTAAAAACCGGTTATTTGCTTCGTTTTATAGCGAGCAAAAAGATATATCCAGCAAGAGTACCCTCGAGCAAGAGTTGCAAAGTCTTGGTATTAATGTTGACGAAGCAATGCAATGCCTAGATGACGATAATATGCGAAGTCATGTCCAGTCGCTGGAACAGAAATGGAAACAAGCGGGTATATCAGGTGTTCCAACAGTTGTATTCAATCGCGAGAGCGCTATTTCTGGAGCCCAATCAGTGGATACGTATAAGCAAGTATTAACTGAATTAGCTAAAATGTAATTCCTGCATCCCTCTAAAACGGACTTTTGCAATATTTTGGCGGTCTAAAAAAGGCAACGGTCTATATGAAACATAGAGAGCTTGAAGTCTACCTTCATCATCATATACCAGTATCAAAGTCTCTCGGTATCGGTGTGAATACTTGTAGCAGCAAAAATATCGAGATTACTGCACCATTGAGAATGAATACAAACCACATGAATACGGTGTTTGGCGGCAGCTTGTCTGTTGTTGGTATTTTGGCAGGTTGGTCTTTAGTTTATGCCCAGCTGGAGGGTAAAAAACATCAAATTGTTATTCAAAAAAATAGCATTCGATACTTGAAACCCGCCAGCAAAGATGTAACAGCAGTATGTAAATATGACAACCTTACGGCGTGGTCTCGGTTTCATCGTGCGTTTCAACGCAAGGGAAAAGGTCGTGTTCAAATAGCCTGCAATCTATTTTGTGCGGATGAGTTGGTTGCTACTTTTGAGGGAGTATACGTCGTTTTTAATAAAGAGTTATAAGGTCAAAATGCAATGAAGGCTACAAAGTACTTGAATAAATTGAGCTTAGACATGGTTGACTTGGTTTGTTATCAAAAAGAAGTATAAGATAAAAAACTTAGCACAAGGTAAAGCTTCGTGATCTTGCCCTGTACTCTTCGGCTACCGTTCACCGCTCGTTTTGTAGATAAAGAGGGTGAAACTAATTATAGATCTTTGATAATTTCGGATACTTTTTCTAATCAATATTAGTCGACGTAGACAGAGTACTCTAAATGATTTCTGTCCAAAAGCTTGTTAGGGCATGTTAAGGGGTTAGCTTAAGCCATAAGAAAGCGAACCCAATAGGGTTCGCTAGATGGCGATTACTGTGCGTCAGCAGCAATAATCAAATCAGACCAATATTGCTCAGCAGCCTCATAGTAATAATTCGGATGAATTCCAAAAATACTAATAAATTCGTTGCTGAATAATCCACAAAAAGCGGCAATATCTTCTATGTATATCAATAACATCATGTATGCATCAATACCTGTAAGATACTGACTCTCAAGCTCAGCATGCTCTTCAAGCAGCGATTTGCTGATACTGATGCCTATCATTTTTCCTTGTACATTTCGATGTAAATAAATGTAGTTATTAAAGCTTAATTGAATCTCATCATTCTCAAGTTGATGGTCTGCCATCAGCAGTACTGTACTGTGATCATCCCATGGCGATTTAGATTGACGTTTATAGACTCGTATAAGTTGTGTCTTGTTCATAGCAATTCCTAGCGTTGATGTCCTCGTGACTAACTAAGAACTCCACTAGGGAATTATTCGTTTATGTATTGGTTAATAAAATCCATTGCTAGATTAATGTCTTCTGTTTGTACTCCTTGACGACTCAAGTGCTGCTTAACTTGAAAATTAAATATCTCCAGCTCTACATCATCTTCATAAATACTAATGTCCTGATACAGCGCTTCTGAGTTCACCACAGCAGTGAGCTGTTCTAAAAGGTGACCTAATTTATTTGTCTTTTGATTAAACTGATTATGCTGGTTCATGAATATTTCTCGTTAATAGATTAATGGTCGTTATTAACTAGAAACAGATAGAGCGGAATATACTGGTGTATCTGATTTTTATGATAATTCAATTCACTTTATGCACGATTTAACGAAAGCATTGATTAGCTAATTAGAGGTTATTGTTTTTTGTCCATGGCATTTGTTCATTCTCAATGCCGGATGCTATCTGGGCTACTGCTAGCGGCATTAACTCGTTCTGTGTGTACTCATTCCGGTTTTCGGAGGAGGAGCTCTAGAACGGTGATTTACTTAGCCAGGCGGTCATGAAAGAGTGATAGGTGGTATCTGAGGGGGGAGGGGCTTGTTGTATTATCAAGTCTTGGCATGTGATTTAAAAAATTGCTTATATGATTAACTTTGCTTGTTAATTAGCTGGCGTTACAGCTAGCAATATTATCTTCATTTTTAGCTAAAAAAAATGAAATTCCGGCATAATCTTTTTTTTTTAAATTTTTTTATATCCTTTATCCTGATTGCATTAACACAAACTATAGCGTGATTTATTAATGCACTTAAACTTTGAATCTCATCAATACAGCACATTACCTAACGGTAGTGGGGGTGTCTTTGTGGATTCTCGGTCTAAGGTTATGGAGGCAATATTTGAATTTGTTAAAATACAAGGGCTCTCAAAAAAGGCTATTACAGAATTTATTATCCAGTACAGTGAGATAAAGGTTCTAGAACCGAAAATCAATGCCAGCTCTTACTTTAGTGATAAAAGAATTAATGCGTTAGTAAAAATAGCTTTGGCGTCTGAAGTGACGTTATTGGAAGCCACTGAGCTATTTCATTTAGTTTGTCAGTATGAAAAGCAACAATCACAGTCAGCTCCTCATCTCGAACAGGTTGATACGGTCGAGCCGACGGTTTCTTTGCAAATAGACGAAATTGCATCTGAATCAGTATCCGTATTAATGGTTAATGTTGCAGACGCAGCAGGGAGTTCTGCCCATGATGACCTAAATGGAGCTGATAGCAGCGTTAACTCAACGGATGTATTATCCGCTATTGACGCTGATTTCCCCTCGACTGAAAGCGCTGCGCCAATAAATCCTGAGCTTAACGAATTCAAGGTACTGGGCGTCAGCGGCGATTCACTTTGTCCGTTGCAAGATGTAGAAGATGATCTGTTATCAGGTGGACCTGTTGAGCAACCACTGATAAGTGAGTATTCGGCGCAGCTTCAACAAAAGGTGACACAAGAATGTAAACACATCACCTTGGATCAGATATATGACAGTGAACTCATTGATTCTTTAATGGCGCAAGGCAAAAGGAAAATTAAAGTTGCTGGAATTAGTGAAAAAGGCCTAAATATAGAGCTAACCAAACTTAACCTCACTTTCATGGTTAAGTGTAAATATAATGGTAAAGGTCATCGGTGTGTCCTTCTGAGATGGAAACGTCATGAGCCTCCTAGTAAACAGCAGCTATTAAAGGCTGTAGCTGATTACCTGGCGATAAAAGAGAAACTGGCTAGACCGCCAAGTAGTGGTGAGTTTAGAGTGCACTCTAATGTCTATCAAAAGATCGGTGATGTCATTGCAATTTACTTAGATGACATTGTTGAGCGTTATGGCGAAGGTTCTGCTGAATGGAAAGTCATTACCGCTCTTATCAATAACCATCTGTCTAAGCCAAAAGAAATCCAATTACCAAAGCATAAAGAAACCGTGATATTGATTAATGAAGATATTAAAAGTTTTACTATAGCGAGATTTAACCGTTACCTAGACGCATTTAAAAGTACTAATGGCGTTCACGATAAGATTGTATCTAGAGTAAAGGCGGCTTTTAACTTTGCTCTTGATGAGAGGCTTATCGCTTACGAAGATGCACAACCATTTATAAGGGCAACTCGAATAAATATAGATCGCCATGTCGTTATACCCGATGACGACTTTAAGTCTATCCTTGGGAAGCTTAATTCAATTGAACAAAAAGATTTCGTTTTCTTTGTTAAATTACAAAATACCGGACATTTCAGAACCCAACAGCTTATGTCTATGAAATTTGAACAGGTTGATTTTCAGCATATAAAGGTTCGAGTTAAGCCCAAAAAAGGTAAATTAGTCGATATTCAATTGGATGAAGAAACACTTGAATTGATAAACACCAGGCAGAAATATCTCACTGATGTTTATGGGAGGGCGAATTACTTGTTTCCTTCAACTAAGTCCAACTCTGGACATCGATCTAATTTTTATTGTGACTGGAATAAGCTTTGTGATGAATTTGGCTGGGTCACAATAGATAAAGCTGGTGAAAGAATTAATAAATACAGGTTTCATGATTTTAGAGAAACGTTACTTGCACGGATTAGTGAATTTAATGATGAAGTATTAGCTTCACAGCTTGGGCACTTATCCACTCATAATATCAAGAACTACAGAAAGGCGTTGCCTGCTCAAAGTCAAATTGCAGCTGAAGCTGGAAGCCAAAGAAAGCCGAAGCTGTAGATAGACAATAATCTCGGGGAAGAGAGCAGTCATTGCGATGTGTTAGCAATACAAGTTGACGTGATTGGCAGAGACAAAAACGTTCGATTGCATGCCTGAGGGAAAGCGGCTTTATATACTGAGAGCGTGCATCAAAATGTGGTTATTTCAGATGAATTCAACGATTTGGCAAGTATAGCGGTGTTTTTTGCTTTGGACACAACGTTGTACAGAAGATGACGATAGATAAAATACATAGATGTTGATTATAAATATGCAGGAAACTAGAATTAAATAGAGAGAGAAAGTATGAAAAGGTGGAATAGAAGTGGAACAGAATAGAGTAAGGTATCTTTTAGGCCTTTGTAAACAAAGGCTTAAAAGAAAAATTGGTGGCCCCTCCCAGACTCGAACTGGGGACCTGACGATTATGAGTCGTATGCTCTAACCAACTGAGCTAAGGGGCCGACTTAAGACAGTCGTCACTATCAAAAGCGGAGGGAAGTATACGAAGTTTATCGGTACTTGTCACCACTCAATTCGCTAGAAATTCACTTCTACGTATCGTTTGGTTATCTGTTAAGCAATTTGCAGGTAGGTTCAGGTTAATACCCCTGATTTATAACAATAAAAAAGCCCGCTAGTTGCGGGCTTTTTATCAATCTTTAGACTTATTCGTCTAAGAAAGACTTTAAGATTTCAGAGCGAGAAGGGTGACGTAATTTACGTAACGCTTTTGCTTCAATCTGACGAATACGTTCACGTGTTACGTCAAACTGCTTACCGACTTCTTCAAGTGTATGGTCAGTGTTCATATCGATACCGAAACGCATACGCAATACTTTAGCTTCACGAGCAGTTAGACCTGCTAATACTTCGTGAGTGGCATTCTTTAAACTTTCGCTTGTTGCTGAGTCTAAAGGAAGCTCTAAGGTATTATCTTCAATGAAGTCACCTAAGTGTGAATCTTCATCGTCACCAATTGGCGTTTCCATTGAGATAGGCTCTTTAGCGATTTTCAGCACTTTAAGAATCTTATCTTCAGGCATTAACATGCGTTCTGATAATTCTTCAGGTGTTGGTTCGCGACCCATTTCTTGTAACATTTGACGTGAAATACGATTTAGTTTGTTAATCGTTTCAATCATATGTACTGGAATACGAATTGTACGCGCTTGGTCAGCAATAGAACGTGTAATTGCCTGACGGATCCACCATGTTGCATAAGTCGAGAACTTATAACCACGACGGTATTCAAACTTATCTACAGCTTTCATCAAACCGATGTTACCTTCTTGAATCAAATCCAAGAATTGTAGACCACGGTTGGTGTACTTTTTAGCAATCGAAATTACTAGACGTAAGTTTGCTTCAACCATTTCTTTCTTCGCACGACGAGCTCTTGCTTCACCGATTGACATACGACGGTTGATGTCTTTAATTGCACGAATGATTAGACCTGTTTCTTTTTCGATTGCAGCCAATTTAGTGCTACAACGAATCACGTCTTCTTCAACCATTCTCAAACCTTCAGCGTAAGGCTTGTTACTGTCTTTTTCTGCATGGAACCAAGCTAAATCAGTTTCGTTGCCAGTGAAGAACTTAACAAAGTTTTTCTTCGGCATTTTAGCTTGATCAACACATAACTTTAGAATTAAACGCTCTTGAACACGTACGCGATCCATCATGGTGCGCATGCTTTTTACTAAGCGATCAAACTGTTTAGGAATTAAACGGAATTCTTTAAAGAGTTCGCCGATGACAAATAAAGCACCAATGGCTTCAGGGTGGTCACGACCTTTCTTTTCAATTACCGCTAAGCCTTTTTCATAAGACTCACGTAATTGAGTGAACTTTTCTTTAGCTTCTTCAGGACATGGACCTTTTGGGCCTTCCTCTTCTTCTTCGTTGTCACCGTCATCATCTTCGTCTTCAAGTTCTTCTTCTGATAACTCAGAACCTACGTGAGTAGCAGTAGGCGCTACGTCATCGTCATCTGGGTTAACGAAACCTGCAATGATGTCAGTTAAGCGAAGTTCATCCGCTTCATACTTATCAAATTGTTCAAGAATCATCGCAATAGCTTGCGGGTATTCTGAAACAGAACTTTGAACCGTATTAATGCCTTCTTCAATACGTTTTGCGATGACGATTTCGCCTTCGCGGGTCAATAGCTCAACAGTCCCCATTTCACGCATGTACATGCGTACTGGGTCTGTAGTACGACCTAATTCACTCTCTACCGTAGCAAGTGCAGCTGCTGCTTCTTCTGCTGCATCTTCATCGGTGTTGTCCTCAGACATCATAATGTCATCGGCATCTGGCGCTTGTTCGTAAACGCGGATGCCCATGTCATTTATCATCTGGACAATATCTTCAATCTGATCTGAATCGACCATGTCAGCTGGCAAGTGGTCATTGACTTCAGCGTAGGTTAAGTAACCTTGCTCTTTACCTTTAGCAAGCAACAATTTAAGTTGCGACTGCGGAGTATGCTCCATAGATATCATCCAAGTTGGGGAAACTGAAATAACGACTGGACACCTGCCGAAGCATAAGTGTCAAGCAAATCGTCAATTATAGCTGTATGAACTAAAGTACGCTAGTCCATGACATTGCTTAACTGAACATTTTTAAAATAAAAAATGCAATTATGCGATGCCTTTCATTATCGAAATAAGCTTCGTTAGCTGAATTTTTTCAGCTTTCGTTAGAGTTTGTTTAAGACTCAATTCCTGATAACGCTGTTCAATATATTGATTGTTCAACCAAATCAGGGTTTGTTTAAACTCTTGAACTAAGTTCTCATCCGCCACTTGGTGGTCCCATTGGGCCAATTTAATCAAGGCACTCTTTTGCTCGTGCTCTCGATATATCTCAAGTAGTTGTGCGCTGTTAAACTGTTGTTCGCGAGTTAAATTTAACAAATCAATTAGCAAGTCAATGCCAGCAATTTGTAAGTGGGCTAAAGCAGGTTGGGCAGCTAAGCCGTAACCTAAATCAGGTCGTTGCACTAACAAAGCAATGGCTAATCGCAATGGTGTACCGCGCCCTTGTAAGCCCTTTTTATTCATAGGCTGTTGCTGTTTT
This sequence comes from Shewanella sp. 10N.286.51.B7, assembly GCF_002873615.1. Classification (NCBI taxonomy): domain Bacteria; kingdom Pseudomonadati; phylum Pseudomonadota; class Gammaproteobacteria; order Alteromonadales; family Shewanellaceae; genus Shewanella; species Shewanella sp. 10N.286.51.B7. The sequence goes on along the minus strand of NZ_MCUF01000087.1, from coordinate 115,444 downwards.
ACGGCAAAACCTAATTTTTTCTTTAGATCGTCTGCGCTGTTCATACCAATTTTATGCGCAAGATTCTCTAATAATAAATTCTGTAAAACGGTATCTTGTACTCGTTCAATCAGTGCCATAGCTTCTTTAGCCAGTGCACTTTTATCTGTGCCGTATTGGCTGGTTAATGTCTCAAATAAGAATGCGGGTAAATCAAGCGCATCGAGCATTAACTTTTCAAAGCCTTCTTTACCGACTTGGCGAACCATCGTATCTGGATCTTCACCTTGTGGTAAAAACATAAATCTAACGACATCACCAGGCTTAAGTAATGGCAGAGCGGTTTCTAAAGCGCGCCAAGCGGCTTTCTTACCCGCTTTATCGCCGTCATAACAACAAATCACTTCTTTTGCACTACGCACTAACAACTGAAATTGTTCAGCTGTTGTAGCTGTGCCAAGTGATGCAACGGCATAATCAACGTCAAATTGGGCTAATGCAACGACATCCATATAACCTTCAACAATCAAAACTTGCTGCGGGTCTCTATGTCTTTGCTTGAGTTCATATAAGCCGTAAAGCTCATTACCCTTATGAAATATGGGCGTTTCTGGCGAATTCAAGTACTTCGGTGTGCCATCGCCTAAAACTCGACCACCAAAGCCAACTACACGACCTCGACGGTCACGAATGGGAAACATTAATCGATCGCGAAAGCGGTCGTAACGTTTTCCGTTATCGTTGGCAATCAACATGCCTGCAGTCAGTAATTTGTCTTGTGCTGACTGATTTTGGCGATAGCGACTTAATAGTCCATCCCAACCGTCAGGCGCAAAACCAATCCCAAAGTGCTCAACCACAGTGGATGAAAGCCCTCTGAAATCTAAATAATCTAATACTTTTTGTTTGTCTGAGTGCTGACGTAACTGACTTTGATAAAAGAGATTCGCTTCTTCCATCAATTGGTATAAGTCGCGGCTCAAACCTTGATCTTTTTTAGGACCAGTACCTTGTTCTCTGGGTACATCTAATCCTAATTTACCTGCGAGTTCTTCGATGGCATCAACAAATTCCAGCCTATCGTATTCCATAATGAAATCGATGGCGTTGCCATGAGCACCACAACCAAAGCAGTGATAAAACTGTTTATCTCGACTGACAGTAAAAGAAGGTGATTTTTCGCTATGAAAAGGACAACATGCAGAGTGATTTTTCCCTGCTTTTTTCAAAGGTACACGATGATCAATTAGATCAACAATGTCGGTGCGAGCTATAAGCTCATTGATAAAGTCACGAGGTATCGCCATTTATGCTATAGGTCTCGCATTACCAAGTAGATAAAACAAACAAGCCGCGCAAGATGCACGGCTTATTCAACACTAAAATGTTATTAGTTTAATTTAGCACGAATTTGGCCGCCAATGGCACCCATATCTGCACGTCCTTGAACCTTAGATTTTAATGCTCCCATTACTTTGCCCATATCCGCCATGGTTGATGCGCCTACCTGTGAGATAGCTTCATCAATGATTGCGGCAACTTCTTCTTCTGTTAAAGGAGAAGGCAAGAAAGTTTCAATAACTTGAATCTCTGCTGCTTCAGTTGCTGCTAACTCCGGGCGACCTGCTGACTCATATTGAGTAATAGAATCGCGACGTTGTTTCACCATTTTGGTTAAAACGGCTATTGTCTGTTCATCAGTCAGAGTTTCGCGGGTATCCACTTCAATCTGTTTAACGGCAGACAATGCCATACGAATAGTCCCCAAACGTGCCTTATCTTTGGCACGCATGGCTTCTTTCATCTGGTCTTTTAGCTGTTCAACTAGGCTCATAATGAGATTAGTATAAACGTACGCGACGTGCGTTTTCGCGAGAAAGCTTCTTAGCTAGACGCTTAACAGCGGCAGCTTTTGCGCGCTTACGTGCAGAAGTTGGCTTCTCGTAGAATTCACGAGCGCGAACATCAGCTAAGATACCTGCTTTTTCACAAGAGCGCTTGAAACGACGAAGAGCTACGTCGAATGGTTCGTTTTCACGTACTTTAATTATTGGCATACGCCATCACCCCTTAGGTGTAGTTAATTTGGCACTACCAGTAAAGGTAGATTAACCAAGGCTATTTAATAAAATGGTGCGGAATTCTACACCGAGATATGTGCTTTTGTAAACCCCCTTTGTTACTGAGTTTGCGTAATTCGCTTGTCATATTTTTGCAGATAGTTGAGCTTTACTGGAATAACGCTGCATCAACAGGTAGAATTGCCGCCCTTACAATTTTAGGAATATGAGCTGCTATGCGGGTTTTAGGTATTGAAACGTCTTGTGATGAAACAGGTATTGCTGTCTTTGATGATGAGCAAGGATTGTTGTCACATGCTTTATATAGTCAAGTAAAGTTACATGCTGATTATGGCGGCGTAGTACCAGAACTAGCCTCACGTGATCATGTTCGCAAAATTGTGCCACTGATTAAACAAGCGTTAAAAGAAGCTAATTCTTCAGTGGATGACATTGATGGCATTGCTTTCACAAAAGGCCCAGGCTTAATCGGTGCTTTACTTGTTGGTGCATGTGTTGGTCGTTCTTTAGCTTATTCATGGGATAAACCTGCAATTGGGGTTCATCATATGGAAGGCCATCTACTCGCGCCTATGCTTGAAGATGATGCACCAGAATTTCCATTTTTGGCTTTATTGGTTTCTGGCGGTCACTCAATGTTAGTTAAAGTTGATGGTATCGGACAATACGAAGTCTTAGGTGAATCGGTTGATGATGCAGCCGGAGAAGCGTTTGATAAAACAGCCAAATTGATGGGCCTAGATTACCCTGGTGGTCCAAGACTTGCCAAGCTTGCTTCGAAAGGTGTGGAAGCAGGTTACAAATTCCCAAGACCCATGACAGATAAACCTGGGCTGAACTTTAGCTTTTCTGGTTTAAAAACATTTACTGCCAATACTATTGCAGCTGAACCTGATGATGAACAAACTCGGGCTAACATTGCTCGCGCTTTTGAAGAAGCTGTGGTTGATACGCTCGCGATTAAGTGTAAGCGTGCATTAAAGCTGACGGGTTATAACCGTCTTGTCGTTGCAGGTGGAGTGAGCGCTAATAGCCGCTTAAGAGAAAACCTTGCTGAAATGATGCAACAGCTCAATGGTGAGGTGTTCTACCCACGTGGTGAGTTCTGTACAGACAATGGCGCGATGATTGCTTATGCTGGCTTACAGCGTTTAAAAGCTGGCCAGACAGAAGATTTAGAAGTTAAAGGGCAGCCGCGCTGGCCACTCGATACGTTAGAAGCCGTGTAAAAGAATAAGCATTCTAATAATAAAAAACCTAAGCTATGGCTTAGGTTTTTTAGTTTTAAAACTTAACATTTTCAAGTTAGCACTTGTTTTAAGTGAAAGCTTGATTAGCTTTGCTCGTTGTTCGCTTTCTTTTTTCGCGACAACTTGCTTTCTTCCCCAATTCTTAAGCGCTTAATGTTGTCTTTGTGTCTGATGACAATTAACAGTGACAGCATCGCAACAGGGATGATAAATCGATCATCTAGCCACCATGTATACACAGGTGCGAGCATCGCGGTGAGAATCGCAGCAAGAGATGAATAACGTGTCAGTAATACAAACACAATCCAAGTTGCGATGAGTGATAATGCTAAATCACCACCAATAGGCGCCATTGCACCAAATGCCGTTGCAACGCCTTTACCGCCTTGGAAATTAAAGAAGATAGGGAAGATATGCCCAAGACAAGCTGCGATAGCAATTAAGCCTAGCGATACAGCATCTTGACCTAATAAATAACTGAAATAACTTGGCGCAGCGCCTTTTAGCATATCAAAAAATAACACTAATGCAGCTGAACTGGCGCCTCCAATTCTCAGCACATTGGTTGCACCTGGATTTCCTGAGCCTTCTGTACGCGGATCTGGCAACCCTCGTAATTTGCATACAAGAATAGCGCTTGAAATTGAACCGGCTAAGTAGGCGGTTATAATCATCAAAATAGTGATTGTAACAGCGCTCAAATTGGTTTCCTTACTCGTCTTAGGGTATTATCGCCCATTAATTAATTTCACTTGAGATTAATTGTAATTACAGGGTTAATAAGCACTTTTGAATCGTGAGATGTTCCTTAGTGCAGCCGCTATCCTACTGCTTAAATTGCTCAGGAAAAAGGCTAAAACTATAATAACCGCTATTTGATGTCATTTTCAGCCTTTTAAGTTGAAATATTTTGGGTAAGACGTGTAAAGCATGGAGTTCACATGGACAAAGTTTTAATTCGCGAGCTAAAAGTCGAAACGGTAATTGGTATTTATGAATGGGAAAAGCAAATTCATCAAACCTTGCTCATCGACTTAGATATGGCATGGGATAATAAGCTTGCAGCAGCGTCTGATGATTACCAATATGCGCTTTGTTATGAAACCGTTTCGAATCGATTGACTGCATTGATTACAGAAAAGCCGATAGAACTCATAGAGACCGTAGCTGAAATGACAGCCCAATGCTTGATGTCTGAATTTAATGTTTTATGGGTTAAAGTCGCAGTTATGAAACCCGGTGCAGTGCCAACGGCTAAATCAGTTGGCGTTGTTATTGAACGCGGTCATATCTAAATCACATTTTATTGACAGCTTTCATGCTGAAATTAATTAATTTTTCATAATTGCTCTGTATATTACCGGATGAGTTAATGGCACGTATTTATATCAGTTTGGGAACGAACATTGATCCTGTAGAGCATATGCAGTCGGGGTTAGTGGATTTACATGAACATTTTGGTGATTTAACCTTATCGAGAATGTTTGAAAGTGAAGCGGTTGGTTTTCAAGGTACAAATTTCTTAAATATGGTTGCAGCAGCAGATACTGATATGAGTATTGCTGATGTTGTTGCCACATTTAAGGGAATTGAGAAACAAAATGGACGTATTAGAGGCGAAAAAAAGTTTAGCCCTCGAAGTTTGGATATAGATTTACTGCTTTACGATGATGAAGTCTGTCATCAGCCGATTGAGTTGCCTCGTGGTGAGATCCTTTATAATGCGTTTGTATTATGGCCCTTAGCTGAGATAGCTCCTATGCTGACGCATCCTATCACTCAACAGTCGTATCAATACCTTTGGGAACACTATGATAAATCGAGCCAACATATTTGGCCGATTGAGTTTGAATTTCCCGTGCTTGTTTCTCGTTAAGCTTGGGTGTTTTTAGTGTTAGTGAGTGATGCATTCACAATTCATCAATTAGTCAGTTTTATCAAAATTTTATTTTAAAGGAACATCATGGAAACGCTTCAGATTATCTTTTTAGCGCTTATTCAAGGGCTAACAGAGTTTTTACCCATTTCAAGCTCTGCTCATTTAATTTTACCTTCGCAAATTTTAGGTTGGGAAGATCAAGGTTTATTTTTTGATGTTGCCGTACACATTGGTTCATTGCTTGCTGTGGTGATCTACTTTAGAACCGAAATATGGGCGATGTTAACGGCTTGGATTGCGAGTATTTTTAAAGGCGTTCATACCCAAGATAGTAAATTAGCTTGGTGGATTATTTTAGCAACCTTACCAGCGGTATTCTTTGGCTTTATGGCGAAAGACTTAATTGAAACCTATTTACGTGGTCCAGGTGTTATTGCTATTACAACCGTTATCTTCGGCTTAATGTTGTGGGTGGGTGATAAAATGGCCCGCAATGAATTAACTGAGTATCAAACCGGCTGGCGTAAAGCATTGTTGATTGGTTTTGCACAGGCAATGGCAATCATTCCGGGTACGTCTCGTTCTGGTATTACTATAACAGCCGCATTAATGCTTGGGCTAAACCGAGAAGCTGCAGCACGTTTTTCATTTTTAATGTCGATTCCTGTGATCCTAGGCGCAGCAATATTAATGAGCAAAGATGCTATCGCAGGTGACTTAGTCATGGACTACACTGAGTTGTTATTAGGTGTCGCCGTGTCATTTGTTGCGGCTTATACCTGTATTTTCTTCTTTTTGAAAATCATTAGTAAAATCGGTATGACACCATTTGTATTGTATCGCTTAATGTTAGGCGCTGTATTATGTGGGTTTATTTTCCTGTAAAATAATCCAGTTCGTCTAAATAAGAAAACGGGTATTGTTACCCGTTTTTTATTCTCTTAATTTCAGCAAATTGACCCATTTTTTATCTCAAAGGAAGCTTGCCCGTTATGAACTCAATTTTGATATGTCCAACATGCGCTGCTAAGTTGAATTTCCACGAGTCATCATCGGGTTATTATTGTGATAACAAACATCATATTGATAAGAACTCGCAAGGTTATTGGTCGTTTGTGACTTCAACTAAATTTAAAGGCTCAAGCGATACACGCCAGCAGTTACGCTCAAAACGCTTTTTAATGACATCAGGTATTTTTTCGCCTTTAGTCGAGCAATTGTCAGCGGCATTTAACTTAGCTGTAAAAGACAAAACCCATGTTAACCATCTCAATTACCAATGTGCTGATGGCTTTTACTTACGCGCCCTTGTTCAAGGTACAGATAACTCATCTGTAACCCATTGGGGCGTATCAGAAGCTGAAAATGCACTGTTTGCTGCCAGTAAAGACAGTACACCTGCTAACTTATTGCTTAGCCCTTTCAAGAAGTTGCCATTTGCAAATGAGTCACTGGATGTGATCACTCTGTTTGATGCACAACTAAAAGGCAAAGAGTGCTTAAGAACACTTAAAAAAGATGGGGTGTTATTGTTATTAGTACCAGCTCCAAGGCATTTATGGCAGCTAAAGCAAAAAGTGTATGACAATTTATCTGAAAAGCCGCAACAGCTAAACCTACCTAAAGATGTCGAGTTAGTTTCATCGATGCCAATCACGTTTGCTGCGGATGTAACTGGTGAACAAGCGATAACATTATTAGACATGAATAACCTTAGCTGGCGAATTAATGATGAGCTAAAGCATGATATAAAGCAGAAAGCCATTGAAGCGTTGGAATTTGATTATTTATTGCTGACTGCAAAAGTAAAATAGCTGTCTGGTTAGCACTGAACTATTTCACCGTTTAATACCCGCACTTTGTATTACGTGCCTATAAATATTAGTCCGAGGTTATTTATTCCTAGACTGTTTTTATCATGGTATTTTTTCAGGGGTATTTTATCAGGGATATTATATTAGGGTTATTTCAAGGTTATTCATTTGGTAGCGATTAACCTGACGGCTTTAAAGTCATGACATTTAATGTGGAACATAGGGATAACGCTATTTCACTTGTTTAGAATGATGCATTCTAGATTGAAGGTAAAAGCATGATGACTTTTACATAGTCAGACTATTAGCAAAGCATTAGATAAACTTTTGTTTTCAGGCAATGAAATTAAGTGAGCATAAGCGATAGGTCAAAAACTTTATGGTGAGTGCGAAAGGGTAGGGATTAATTTATTAAACGCCAGAAACAATTAAGGCTTGAAATGGTAATTGACGAAACGTCTTATTACTATTATCAAGCCCTAATAATCAACCTATATAAATAAGCTAATTTTCATGTATTCTTACTTTTTGTAAGAAGAAGCCATGTTGTCGATACGGTCGTTAGCACGAGATGCTTCAGCTTGAGCGTCCATAGCTGCAGCTTTAGTATCTTTAACATCAGCAGCAAGTTTGCTTTGATCTGATTTTAGTGAACTAACTTCAGCAGATAGTTGATCTACTTTGTTACCTAGGTTAGCAACACTTTCTTCTAGAGCAGTAGTGTTTGCACAGCCACCTAAAAGAGCAGTCATAGCAACACCAGCAATCATTAGTACTTTCTTGTTCATGGAAAATCCCTTCATTATAGGTTGTAATAAATTGCTGAAGCATATTGCCCAGCAGCGCTTTAATTATGTCACAGCTTTTAGAATTTGCTATACCAAAAACTAATAAATATGACAAAAATCAACGTAAATCTAATAGATTGGAGCATATTCTTCGATTATTTCACCAATATTTCATCAAAGAGGTGTTTATTTATTAGCCTGATATTTTTTCAGTTTCCTAATCATAAGGTATTAGTTTGTACAAATAATGACAAGGTTGATTTTTAGTACTCAAGTATTAATGGATTATAATTGTTTCAATGATTGCTTATATTGGTTTATTGCTTCAACTCTACGGTTTGATAACTGCAGTTTTATTTCTGCACCTCTAAACCCTTCAGAGATTATTTGTTGCACATCTATATCTTTGGCAAGTTGATAGCAGTGGGTTAAATATTCACTTTGTGGATATTCAGCTGCTTCAAATCCTGTTCTGCCACGGATGTCTGCGTGACAGCAAATAAGCAAGTCATCTAAACGTTGAGGTTTTCGCCATACATCTGCTTTATCGAAAATCTTTATAATCGTTTCAGCTCTTAATTCTTGGGCATTATGAATGTTTTGATGTTGGTCGCTACACAATAAAGACAACTCTTTGTACTCGTTTGGTACTTTTATCCGCTGACATAGCTTTTTAATCACGGGTAAACCTTTTTGACCATGACCATGATGTTTTGGCCACTGCTCTTTTGGCGTGATAGCTTTACCTAAGTCGTGCACCAAAGCAGCAAAGCGGATGGTTGTTTTACCTGTTAATTGTGCCGCAGACTGCAGTACCATCATAGTGTGGACGCCGGTATCGATTTCAGGGTGCCACTTTTCAGGTTGTGGCACACCAAATAGCGCATCAATTTCAGGAAACAGCACTTTTAAAGCGCCACATTTACGTAACTGTAGGAAAAACACCTCTGGGTGCTCTGTACTTAGGGCTTTATCAAGCTCTTGCCAGACTCTTTCTGGCGTCAGGTAATCTAGCTCACCTGACTCACTTATGTGTCTCATCAGTTCAATGGTTTCATCTGCTATTTCAAATCCGAGATGGGCAAATCTAGCCGCAAAACGAGCGACTCGCAATACTCTTAAAGGATCTTCAATAAAGGCATCAGACACATGACGCAGGATACGATTCTCAAGGTCTTGTTGGCCTTTGTACGGGTCGAAGATTTGGCCGTTATCATCTTTAGCCATTGCATTGATAGTTAAGTCCCGTCTAAGTAGGTCTTGCTCTAACGTCACATCTTTATTTGCTTCACAGCTAAATCCACCATAGCCTTGACCGCTTTTTCTTTCTGTACGCGCAAGGGCATACTCTTGTTGTGTCTTAGGGTGTAAAAATACCGGAAAATCCCTACCAACTTGGCTGAAGCCTAAATCAAACATCTCTTCTACAGAGCCACCCACCACAACATAATCTTTATCTTTTATGGGCAAGGATAAAAGCTGATCTCGAACTGCGCCGCCCACTAAATAGATTTCCATAAACGTCTTTACCCTGATTAAATTAACTCATCACAGTTTATCATTCGGCATTAATCTAGAATGCCTTGTGTAAACACAGTTTAAATTGTGCATTATTAATGTAAATCTTAGCACGACTAACATTTCTGCTGCTAAATTTTGACAAGCACTACAGCAAGCTATAACTTGAGCCGTCAGTTTTAAATAAGGATTTTTGGCCAGATGTATAAAGCATTTTATGGATTGAATGATAATCCATTTTCAATCGCGCCCAACCCGCATTATTTATTTCTCAGTGATCGTCACCGAGAAGCATTAGCTCACTTAACTTATGGTTTAGGAGAAACGGGTGGCTTTGTATTATTAACTGGTGAAGTCGGTACGGGTAAAACTACAGTATCGCGTTGTTTATTAAAACAATTACCAGATAATACTGACACTGCTTTTATTCTCAACCCTTCTTTAACTGAACAAGAGTTATTAGCAACGCTTTGTGATGAGCTAAAGATTCAATATGGTGAAGACCCATCGATTAAGCAGCTAACTGATTTAATTAGCCAGTACTTGTTGAATAATCATCAAAATGACCGTAATACCGTGCTTATTATTGATGAAGCCCAACATCTTCGTCCTGAGGTGTTAGAGCAACTTCGATTATTGACCAACTTAGAAACTGATACTAAAAAATTGCTCCAAGTGATTTTAATTGGTCAACCTGAATTGCAGCAGTTGCTCAAACGTCAAGAATTAAGGCAGCTAGCACAACGTATTACAGCTCGTTACCATTTGTTGCCGCTAACAGTTGAAGAAATTCAATTGTATGTTCAACATCGCCTACAGGTTGCTGGCCGGTTCGAGCCGTTATTCACTAAAAAGGCCTGTAAAGCGCTACATAAATTCAGTGGTGGTATTCCAAGATTGACCAACCTTTTGTGTGAACGAGCATTAATGGCGGGTTATGGCCAATCTAAAGTGCCGATTGATCACCACATGATTAAGCAAGCAGCAGCAGAAGTCTTAGGTGATATTCCTGTTGAAAGCAGCAATAAATGGCCAATGGCGATAGCGGCTTCGTTAGTTGTGGCTTTCGGTGTGTCATTTTATTTATTCCTGCCTGAATCACAAACTGAACCCCAAACTACACCAAGTGCAACAACAAACTCATCAGTTCAACAAGAACAGAAAAAAACACAGGCTCCATCAAATGGTAGTCAAAGTATTGTTCGCTCAGCGATGGCACAAAGTCGCAGTATTGATAATGCCTTTGCAGGCCTGTTTGCACTTTGGGATAAGCAACCTATTATTGGTTTAACAGCGTGTCAGGCGGCGAAACAGCAAGGTTTACAGTGCCATCAACAGCAAGGTAATTGGAATAGCATTGCACGTTTAAACTACCCTGCGGTTGTTTACTTAGAAGATCAGCAAGCCAATCAGTTTTACGGTGTGGTTGTTGCTCGAGAAGGTGAACAAATCTTACTCCAGTTGAGTGAGCAGCAATTATGGGTGAATAAAGATTGGTTTAATCGCCACTTTAGCGGCACGTTTGAATTACTTTGGAAAGCATCTGGTGATATTCCAAGAGAGATTAGCCGTACTTCTAACTTGTCTCAAATTCAATGGTTAGAAACAAGCTTAGCTATTATTAGTCAACGAGCACCTAGACTGGTTAATTCTTTTGATAATAATTTAGAGCAGGAACTAATGGCCTTTCAGCGTCAACATGGTCTTAAATCAGATGGCATTGCCGGTAATCAAACCTTAGTACAAATTAATTTATACCTTAATCAACAAGGCCCTAGATTAAGTCGTCAAGCAGGTCGTAGCTAATGTCTATATTGCTAGATGCGGTGACAAAAGAAAAACAACAGCAAATGGGTGAGCTCCCTGATGCTGTGTTAACACCTAGAGCGAATTATCAGCATGTGAATGGTCAACGCCCTTGGCTTAAGTATGTGCTGTTAGCTGTGGTTATTGCGCTAGGTATCGCTTCAGCTTGGGGCTTGTCTAAACTTATTGTGCCAACGAGCAATATAGGTCAAGCGAAAGAGACGCAAAATAATACAGGAAACGAGCAGACTCAAACAAGTCAAAGCCAATCAATGACTCCTGCTAGTCGTTCTTCAGAGACGCAAAGTGAAGTTCGTATCGCCAATAAAGTTGCACTGCCTATCGCTAAATCCTTATCGCAAGTGAATGGGACAACACAATATGTATCCCGCAGCAGTCAGCCGGCGACGAATGAAACAACCTATGATTATCGACTGAGCAATCAAGGTGGCGAAATGACACCGAGTCAGTCCAGTGGGCAATCTAGTCAGCAATATCAAACAGAACCTAAACAGCAGTCTCAAGCAGATAATAGACAAACAGCACCTGCGAAAAATCAATCCGTTAGCCGAAATATTGACGCTGAAGCAAGTGGTGCTAATCAGCTAACAGCTGCTGAGTTACAGGCTTTATATGGCGATGATGCGATTATATTAGGCGCTAACTCTAACTATAAAAAAACGTCAGATCTTGATGCACTGCGGATGAAAGTGAGTGCGGCGGCAAGTGATGTCAATTATGAACAGCAAAGCCAAACGGTTTCAAACATTGATGCAAGTAACTCAGCTGCGGATGATGCGAGTAATGCGAATAACTTAATGGCTGCCTTTGAAGCTGCGCTAAAAGAAGTAGAGTATGAAAGCTCTGCCAATGCACCTGTGACAGAAGAAAAGCTTGATCCTATTCCTACCACTAGCAAAGATGAAATCCCATCTTATGGTCAACTGCCTGCAAGTGTGCAGTTACGGGTCCCTGAATTTAATATTCAGGCACATGTGTACTCATCAGCTGCTGAAAACCGTTGGTTGAATGTTGATGGTGAAGAACTGCAAGAAGGGGATAGCATTCAGGGTAGTCTCAATATCATAGAAATAAGGCCACGAGATGTGGTGCTAGAAATTGATGGCGAAAAATTTAAAGTACCCGCGATATAAATCACTTAGTTTTTGATGACTATTTAGCAATATAAAAGGCGCCGATAGCGCCTTTTTTTATATGCAAATTATGCGCTTTAAGTGTTGCAGTCATTTGATTTTAACTGTGTTCAACCTAAAGATTGAACAGTTGATTTAGTATTAGCAGCAATCAAACGATCAATAAAAAAGGACTGGCCTGAGCCAGTCCTTTATCAAGTCTCTAAAGTGCTATCTTAGATAGCTAACTTGTAAGTACTTAAAGTGCTTTTAAAGCAGCAAATGCTTTATCTGCAGCAACAAGGGTTAACTCAAGTTCTTCTTCACCGTGAGCCATTGATAAGAAGCCTGCTTCATAAGCGCTTGGCGCTAAGTAAACACCTTCATCTAGCATTAAGTGGTAGAAGTGACGGAAGTGATCCATGTTGCACTGTGTTACTTGGTCAAAACTAGTGATTGGGTTAGTGTCTTCAGTGAAGAAGAAACCGAACATGCCGCCCACCTGGTTAATGCTCAACGGGATACCGTGCTTATCAGCTGCAGCCTTGAAACCTTCAGCAATGCGCTTAGTTTTAGCATTTAGCTCTTCGTAAAGGCCAGGTTTGCATAAGGCGTCCATTTGCGCTAAACCTGCAGTCATTGCAATTGGGTTACCCGATAAAGTACCTGCTTGGTAAACTGGACCTGTTGGTGCGATGAATTGCATCACGTCTTTACGACCACCGAAAGCGCCCACTGGCATGCCGCCACCGATCACTTTACCTAAGGTTGTTAGGTCTGGTTTAACGTTGTAATGACCTTGTGCACCGCTTTTAGATACACGGAAACCTGTCATCACTTCATCAATGATCATTAACGCACCGAACTCATCACAGATAGTACGCAGGCCTTCAAGGAAACCTTCAACTGGTGGGATACAGTTCATGTTGCCTGCAACAGGCTCAAGAATGATACAAGAGATAGCTTCTGGATGCTCTGCGAAGATAGCACGTACTGAATCAAGGTCGTTATAAACCGCAGTCAGAGTGTGTTTTGCGAAATCTTCAGGGATACCAGGAGAGCTAGGTTGACCCAGTGTTAATGCACCTGAACCTGCTTTAACCAATAAACAGTCAGCATGGCCGTGGTAACAACCTTCAAACTTTAAGATTTTGTCACGGTTAGTGAAACCACGAGCCAAACGGATTGCGCTCATTGTGGCTTCAGTACCTGAACTCACCATACGAACTTGTTCGATTGATGGCACCATTTCGATGACTTTTTCAGCCATTGTCACTTCAAGTTCAGTTGGCGCACCAAATGATAAACCGTTCTCAACCGCTTCTAATACTGCTTGACGAATTTGCGGATTGTTGTGACCTAAAATCATCGGGCCCCAAGAACCAACATAATCGATATATTTTTTGCCATCAGCATCGTAAATATAAGCACCATCGGCTTTTTCGATGAATAGTGGTGAACCACCAACACCGTTAAAGGCACGAACTGGTGAGTTAACGCCACCAGGGATGGTTTGTTTTGCTTGTTCAAAAAGCGCTTCTGAGCGGGTCATGTGAAATCCTTCTAAAAATCGTTAGCTGACTATCTATCAGCCTTTCGTGAATACCAATTAACAGGGCACTCATGCTGTTGTAGCTGGTTTTCAACACCAAGCGTTAACGCAAAAAGAGCCATTCGAATAAGTAAGCCATTATCTGCCTGTCTGAAAATCGCAAGGCTAGGATGACTATTTAAATCATTATCTAATTCATTTGCTGCCGCACGTGAATCTCGTGGTAATGGATGCATAATCACAGTATTAGATTTACAGTGTTTGGTATAAATACTGTGGTTTAACCTAAACTTGCCACGATATTTGTCCGCTTCATCTTGTGATGCGAATCGTTCTTCCTGAATGCGAGTCAGATAGAGTATATCAGCTTGATGTAAATTACCTTCTAACTGATCTGTTATTGTGATCTTATGACCAGCATTTTCAATGTCATTGATCACATAGTCAGGCATTGCTAAGTCAGATGGTGAAATTAGTGTAAATTGAATACCTTTATACATACACAATAAACGTGACAACGAATGGACAGTGCGCCCATGTTTTAAGTCGCCTACCATCGCGATATGCATGCCGCTAATGTCTTGTCCGTGGTGACTTAACTCTTTTTGAATAGTAAATAAATCCAATAAAGCTTGTGTCGGGTGCTCGTTAGCACCATCACCACCATTAATGACTGGGACGCGGCTGCCTTCAGCAAACTCTTTTACCGAATAAGCCTCTGGGTGGCGCATGGCAATCACATCCGAGTATGTCGATAACACGCGAGCGGTGTCGTATAAAGACTCGCCCTTTGATAGTGATGATGAACCCATGCCGACGGTTTCTCTGACATTGCCGCCGAGTAGGTTAAAAGCACAACCGAAGCTGACTCGAGTACGAGTACTGGGTTCAAAAAAGAGATTACCTAAAATGGCACCGTCAAGCACCTTGGTGCGTTTTTCGCGCAGCGCATAAGGCGTCATATCTTCGGCAACATTAAAAATGGTGTTAATAGCATCAAGATCCAGTTGATTAACTGAAAGGATGTGAGAACCGCTAAACTGTGTCATCAGCCTGATTTCCAATTATTAGGAGAGTAAATAAGGGCTATTTACCCTGTGGTTATGTAGGGTGGCTGAGGCGAGATTTTAACAGAGAGTGAACGAATATTAAATCTCGCTAATGATTATTTATCACTTTTTAGACATAACACTGATTAGCGAAATAAGAACAATAGTTCACACCCTGAATCTGGTGGAATTCAGTGGGTGTTCTTTGTTTAAATTACACTTGTCCTGAACGGATCTCTTGCCATAAATTAGCCCAGCTAATAACACCGACAATATTATTGGTATTTCCGCGATATATATACACTTCACCACGCCGTTTGATGGCTAATAGTTCGTAGACTTCATTTAAAGTGGCAGTGTCAGAAAAGCCTTCCATTTTATGTCGGGAAAGTGTCGTAGAATCTTCAATTGATTGCATTTCGATACTGAGCATTTCTATTTGAGCCTCAGCATTACGAACGAGCACGGGCCTACCTTCTGCACGCTTCATTACTTCAAGGAGTAAGGCATCGTTATCATTTACGATAACAAAGCGTTTATCCATGATCGCTCGTACACCTTTCTTTTGTAGACCTTGATTTACAGGCGGTACTTTGTAGCCTAACCCCATAATGTCTAACTGTTTTAAAAATACCGAACTGGTATTAAAACCTTGGTAGGCGATGAGAAATGCAGGAATGGTGACAAACATAGCAGGTAAGATAATAGCGGCATCATTAGTGAGTTCAAGAAGCGCAACCAATGCGGCTAAAGGCGCACTTAGGCACACACCCATCATCGCAGTCATACCGATGACAGTATATAAACCCACATATGGCGCGATAGAGGGGAAAAACATCGCACTGACAAGGGCTAAAATTGCGCCAATCAATGCACCAATGCCATAAAGTGGACCGATTAGCCCACCAGGAATACCAAAACCAATGGCTGCAATAGTGGCGATGATTTTTGCAATTAATAGCGCGAAAAGAAACATTAAGCTTGGGTTGTCTATGATGGTTGCTTGAATCGCTAAATCACCGGCACCTAACGCTTGAGGCAAAAATAAACCGATTAAGGTGGTAACGCTTGCCGCTATCATGAGTCGATAAATCAAAGGCCAATGCTGGCCAATAGCGGTCATTTTTAATAATGAATGATTGAAACCAGCAGCTGCACAGCCTAAGACAATGCCACCAATGGCCAGAATGGGATAATGATCCAATGGAATTCGGGTGACAGTGATTAAGTCATATTCGTGGATATTGCCGAACACTAATTGGCTAGAGAGTGCACCGCAAATGGCCGATAGCATTATCGGGAAAAAGTAATGAATTTTGTACTCACGAACAATCACTTCAAATACAAACAGTACAGCGGCAAGTGGCGCATTAAAGACCGCTGCAATACCAGCAGCGATACCGCTCGCACACATAATACGCACACTATTATCAGGTAACTTAAATTTTTCAGCGAAATAGCTCGCGCTAACCGCTCCTAAGTGAATAGCCGGTCCTTCTTTACCAACTGAGAAATTTGCGATTAACGCGATCAGCGCCTGAAAAAACTGTCCAGGGGCTGATTGTAGTGGGATTTTGCCGTAATGGAGTTTGAAACGGTGCATGACGTAGGCGATACCCATGCGGCGATATCGTTTAGAGCCGAGACCTGCCACCAGCCAAATAAGCAATGCACCTATAATAGGCAAATATGTACGCCAATCGGTAACGGTGCTAGAAAAGTGGGTGGCTTCAGGCACTGTGTAGACTTGTGCCCAACTGAGCAACAAACGAAATAAGATGATGACACTAGAGGCAATAATGGCAAATAGTAGGGCTAATCCACAAAGTTGCACACTTATCTTCGACTGAGAAAGCTTATCTCTCAATTCATTACGAAGATATTTGCGTGTTGCAGCTTTGGCGTGAATAATAGCGGCTTTATTTCTTTTGATTTGCACTGTATTGCCTAAGATCCTTTATGGGCGATTTGTTGTCATTGTATTTTATTAAAGGCTTGTTACCTAATGCTAAATTATCATCGCTTGCTTGACCGCTTGCAAGTTCAAGAACGCAAATTTCGTTCATCAGGTTTATATTTATCTGCGTTAATCATTATCAGTTTTATTGTTGGCGTTCTTAGTCATACTATTTTTATATCTGAAGTTGTTGAGCCGCAGCATGAAGCAGTAGAAATTACAGCGCTAAAAACCGAGCTTAGGCAGCAGTCTCATGTAGTTTCTCGTCTTGATATTGCCCTTTCGATTGAAAAGGAAGCTAATGCGAATATGAAACAAATGTTTTCTAAGCAAATACAGCAACAAAAAACACTTGAACAAGAATTAGCTTTTTATCGCAGCCTAGTCTCACCAGAGAAAGAAGTTGATGGTGTGGCAATACATGGACTTGAACTTTCTAAAGGATTATTGCCAAACAGTTATCAAATGCGCTTAATTTTAACCCAATTACAAAAGCGTAAGAATAGCGTTAAAGGCGTTGCCGACATTGTTTTGGTGGGCGTGCAAGGCGAAAAGCAAGTTGAAATCTCGTTAAGTGATTTAGATATTGAGACATTTAAATTTGGCTTTCGTTATTTTCAAATGTTTGACGCGGAAATAAGTTTGCCACAAGATTTTGATTTGCAAAGAATTAAAGCTGTAGTTCAGGTGCAGGCCAATCGTGGTGTGAAAGGTGGAAGCATTGAACAAACATTCGAGATCGCAGAGTTACTAGAAAGCTAAAAAAGAACTAAGAGTAATACTTGAACAAATTAGT
This sequence comes from Shewanella sp. 10N.286.51.B7, assembly GCF_002873615.1. Classification (NCBI taxonomy): domain Bacteria; kingdom Pseudomonadati; phylum Pseudomonadota; class Gammaproteobacteria; order Alteromonadales; family Shewanellaceae; genus Shewanella; species Shewanella sp. 10N.286.51.B7. The sequence continues at coordinate 97,842 of NZ_MCUF01000087.1, read as the reverse complement.
CAGGTAATAGATAATTCCGACCTGAAACTGAAGTAAGAGGTAGTAATGACTGAACAAACAGATGCAGCAATGCCAATTCAATTTACCGATGCTGCGGCAACTAAAGTGAAGGGACTGTTAGAAGAAGAGCAGAACCCAGAACTAAAACTGCGTGTGTATGTCACAGGTGGTGGTTGTTCAGGTTTCCAGTATGGTTTTACTTTCGATGAAAAAGTTAACGAAGGTGATTTCACGATTGAAAAGCAAGGGGTTCAACTGGTTGTTGATCCTATGAGCCTTCAATACCTTGTTGGTGGTGAAGTTGATTATACTTCAGGACTTGAAGGGTCTCGCTTCTTTGTTAAGAACCCAAATGCAACGACTACTTGTGGTTGTGGTGCAAGCTTCTCTGTCTAATTTAAGATTTCGTATATCGCGATTAAATGTAGATAGTGGAAGATAAAAAAAAGCCGTCTGATGACGGCTTTTTTGTTTTTTAATTTTATCAGCTGATGATATTAAAGTTCATTCTCGGCTTAAACCACTTGAATACCGCTTTGTTGAAGCTTATCCAGACTTGCAGTATAGCCAATAGAATTAGTACGCTAAAAATAATCCAATCTGGCAGCACCATTTGCATAAAGCCAAAGTCTACTGTTGTAGGCCCAGCGACAAGATTGTCAGGATCATACATGATAATGGGTAATACGCTGTACAAGGCAAGTTGTAAAATGCCGTAGGCACGAAGCATATAAAGCGCCGCTTTTTGTCTGCCTGCTACACCTAATACCATGAGTAAGGTTAATACACACAGTAAAACACCTTGCTGCGCCATTAAGCCGCTAACAGAAGTCATCACATATACCGCCATTAATGCGATAAGCCGTTTGGGAAAAACCGCTTTTTCAGTAGCGCTTTGGTTGATGACATCTGTGCTAGTGGCTTCTGGTTCAGTGGATTCTAGTTCAGTGACTTCTGATTCGGTAGCATTTTGTCCGGAGGCTTTTTTTTCGGTGCTACTGTCAGTGTTTGCTTCGACAATATTTATCTCTTCAGCATCTTGCTGTTGTAAATTTTTATCCGTCATAAGGCCTTAACTTATCGCTTGAGTGTAAGTGCAGTGTTGGTATCAGCTGAAGATATCATTAGTGCTTAGATTGCTTTTTCGGCGTTAAACGTGAATCAAGTTCATATGGTGGGATAACCACACCTAAGTCTTCTTGTACTGGGAATACAGCAACGAATAAATCATCCTCAGACATACCACCGACCCAACGCTCTTGAAATTCATTAAGCGGAATAGATAGTGGTTCACAATCGCGCCATTCATCAACAGCCCATAGTTTTGCAGCTTCTTCTGAAGGCCACATTGGAATGCAATCTTCGTCTTCAGTGGTTAGCATAACGCAACCATCTTGGTCTTGCAGGCTCCAAATTTGTTGCTCTTGCTTAACTTGTTCAACAAGGTAATCGTAGCGTGCTTCTGGTGTCATGTTGAGTTGATCTTCAATTGATTTTGGTTTGCTGCTCATGGTGGACTCTCATTGCAAAGTGGGACTAATTTGGCGCTTATTCGCGCGAATAGGGCATGATAACATCGACTGTTAGTTTTAAAAAAGAAAAGAGCACATTGGGTGCTCTTGTAGCAGGCTAATTGAATCATTCTGCTTTGATTAGTTCTCAGCTGGTTTGTCAAAAAATCGGTAAATCATGCCTGCCAATATTGCGCCAGCAATGGGAGCAACCCAAAATAGCCATAATTGCGATAAAGCCCAATCACCGACAAATAGTGCAGGTCCAGTACTTCTAGCCGGGTTAACTGAGGTGTTAGAAACTGGAATACTGATTAAATGAATTAAAGTTAAGCCTAAACCTATGGCAATTGGGGCAAAGCCTGCTGGTGCACGTGAGTCTGTTGCGCCAAGAATGATCAGTAAAAAGAACATTGTCATCACGATTTCCGTAATTAACACTGACATCATGCTGTAGCCACCAGGAGAGTGCTCTGCAAAGCCATTTGATGCAAACCCGCCAGCTAAACTGAATCCGTCTTGGCCGTTAGCTATGAGAAATAGCACAGCGGCTCCAGCCACACCACCTGTAACTTGGGCAGCAATGTAAGGGGCTAATTCCGCTGTTGGAAAGCGTCCGCCAGCCCATAGACCAAACGATACCGCAGGATTCAAGTGGCAACCTGAGATATGGCCGATGGCAAATGCCATTGTGAGTACGGTTAAACCGAATGCGAGTGAAACACCAAGTAAACCAATGCCCACTTCAGGGAAAGCAGCGGCTAACACAGCGCTGCCACACCCGCCAAGTACAAGCCACATAGTGCCGATAAATTCTGCTAACATTTTTTGCTGGATGGTCATTTAACTGTCCTTATTAAATTGAAGATGATTAAGTCCATTTATTAATAACTGTGTTGATTGCAACTGACGCGAGAAATGATGCTGTTAGCTGATAAGTCCCTTTGTTAAGGAGCCTATTGGTTTCCTTATCAGTTTTTCTCTGCCAGTTTTTCTTTACTAGTGATTCATCTAGCAAAAGTTAAGCAGTAAAAGCCTATAAATTCAATGATGCTTATATGAATTTTATATAGTTTGAAACAGAATATGAGATATCAAGCGCTAACAGACATTTAAAGAGGGGACTCATCGAGAGAATATTGGGTTGAGCCTTTGATATGGAGCGAAAGATTTTTCGCTCCAATGGGCATTGTTAATAAAATAAATGTGGTGCTTAAAGAAGAGCTAGTTGGCTTGATAAAAACTACCTAGCACCGCAAATCGACTTGCACCCGTCACTACAGGCAGGTTACCACTTAAACCATGGTGATTGCGCATCGCTAACCAAGCAAATGCAATGCCTTCTACCCACTTTGGATCCATGCCGATTGCAGATGTGGTTGAAAGTGCAAGATTGGGTAATAGTAAGTTTAAACGTTGCATTAAGGTTTTATTTAACGCTCCACCACCGCAAACAAATACACTGCCTGAGTCAGTTAAACGATTTATATCGTTAGCAATGCTATGGCAAGTTAAGTCCAATAACGTCGATTGAATATCAGCAAGACTTAAGTGAGAAAAATTGGCTTTTTGTTGTTCTAACCATGCTTGGTTAAATAGTTCTCTACCTGTGCTTTTAGGGTAAGCCATAGCAAAGTATGGGTGTGACAATAAATGTTGAAGGAAATCATTATCAGTGGTGCCTGATGCGGCCCATTGGCCTGATTCATCAAATGGAAGTAGTTGCTCTTGTAGAATGAATGCATCCATCAAGGTGTTTCCAGGACCTGTGTCAAAACCAATAACTTGATCACTGTCGCCAGGCAGGTAAGTGATATTAGCAATACCACCAATATTCAGGATGACTCTTGGATAGTTATTTCTAGCAAACATAGCTTGATGAAATGCTGGGACTAATGGGGCACCTTGTCCACCTAAAGCGAGATCTTTTCTGCGAAAATCCGCAATCACATTAATCCCTGTTTCAACAGCGATGGTTTCTGGGTCACCAATTTGGAGGGTAAAGCCATGTTCAAGGTTTGGCATGTGCCTGATGGTTTGTCCATGGCTACCGATTGCAATAATGTCTGTTTTATCAAGTGCTGTTTTGGCTAATAGCTCATTAACAGCCTGGGCAAACAAAAGTCCCATCGCTCTATCCATGCGTCCCATAATATTAATTTCATCAGTATTAGGAGTACATAAACGGTGTAGTTGTATTAAAAGGTGTTCAGGTATTTCAATACTATGACTGGCAATAAGGTGGCTTTTGTTATCAGAGAAGTCCACTAACACAGCATCGACACCATCCATACTGGTCCCTGACATTAAACCGATGAAATACTGAGGTTGATGATGGGATATTGTCATAGTGAATAGCTCAAATTAAGGGAAAGTGGAGAGTAAATGTTTTTTTGCTCAAGAGTCTAATAAGCTCAGTATTGAGTTTTATTGATTTTGTCTAGTTCCGTATTACAGTGTACTTAACTGCCGTAAACCTAAATTGAACTGTACGGCAGGATTGTCTAATTATAACAGGTAAACTGACATGCTCATTGCGGTTAACAGTAGCCGCTAACGCTGGTGAGTCTTAGTTGTAATAAATATAAGTGACTCCCACTCAATGCCCTAAATCAGGGCCCCAAATCAGCTATTCAAATGAGTTGTTTGTACTGGCGTAATGGCGCTGTTTATTTTGCTCGATTTTTGCCATAAGTTGTTTACTCAAAACCGCAAATTGGCTCTTCTCTTTTTTATCAATCGGTTGAGATTTGGGTAATTTAATCGTTCTAGGATTACGGTGTACGCCATTCACAATGAACTCGTAATGCAAATGAGCGCCAGTGACTCGGCCTGTTTTGCCCAACGTTCCGATAATCTCGCCTTGTTTAACCGTGTCACCGCGTTTAACTTTGCGTTTGTTTAAATGTAAGTACTTAGTGGTGTAGGTGTCATTATGCTTAATGAAGACATAGTTACCATTGTATTTATTGTAGCTGGCTTCAACGATTTTACCCCGGCCAGCCGCTTTAATGGGTGTACCTATCGCGGCAACATAATCCACGCCTCTATGGGCTCTGACTTGTCCTGTTACAGGGTGTAAACGTCTAGGGTTAAAGCTTGAGCTGACATATTTAAAATCAACTGGCGAGCGTAAAAAAGCTTTACGCATACTATTACCAGATTCTGAATAATATTCACCGTCGGTATAGCGCACTGCGGTATAGCGCTCGCCTTGATTATAAAACTCCGCGGCTAAAATATTACCCGTGCCAATGAATTGACCATCAACAAACTCTTCCTCAAACATTAATGAGAAATGGTCATCCTTGCGAATGTCTAATGCAAAATCGATGTCCCAGCCAAAGATATTAGCCAGTTGCATAATGTGGTTAGCTGACAAACCTGCTGTCGCTGCAGCATTCCAAAAATTACTACTGATATTGGCGGTGATAAATTTATTCTCTAAGGTGATGGTTTTCACATTCACTTTTTCTTCAAATTTATCTTTATTTTTACTGATTAACAGGGTTGAAATCTTGTCCATTTGATAACTGATTTGCGTTATTTCATCCTGGGCATCTTTTGTGACTATGATTTCTTCGCCTGGCATGATCTTAAGTAAGTTCTTTTTCGATTTTGGCAGACGGGTTATTTGATAAACATCTCGTGGGCTTAAGCCTGCACGATTGGCTAAGCCACCAAAAGTATCACCTTTAGACACTTTAAATGACTTGTGTGACAGTAGGTCGGCTTCGCGGTAAGGCACAGCATTTTCAACATCGTCATTATGGGATAATAAGTTATTATCAGAAGTCGATAATGGATCTAAGTTAGCAATAGGGCTGCTATCTTTTGACGGTGCGAGAGATTGTTGTTTTTGCGTCGATTGACTCGACGGAAGACTATTTTCGTTCGGGGGCGTTGGTGTTCTAAAAGCTAACGGCACCGAGTACTCGGATTGCTTATTTCTTGAGCTGGTTTCAGCGTTTTCATCATCGTTATCTTGCTGTAAGCCAAGACGGTCAGAAATATCGACAGTACCACCGGTAGTTTGCTTGGATGCTTTAGCGTCATCAGAGGGGAATAACACGATAATTACCGTGAAAATAACTAATAAACTCAGTGCTATTTGATGCACTTTTGGCAGTAATTTGAATAAAGTGATTAGCTTTGCCATCGACCTATGTACCAGTTTCTCTTTTTCGTTGTAATCCCCTTAGTGTACACACTTTCAATTAGCGTGGCTAACAAGTAATATAGGCCTCTTATTTTTTTATCAAAGCTGCAGGAGTAGGTGCCGAAATGGCTGATTTAGACCAAGTGTTAGCAGAAATTAAACGTGGTACCGACGAGATATTACTCGAGTCAGATCTGCTAGAAAAACTTAAAGAGGGACGTCCTTTAAGAATCAAACTAGGTGCAGATCCAACCGCTCCAGATATTCATTTAGGCCATACGGTCATTTTAAATAAGCTGCGTGCGTTTCAAGAGCTCGGTCACGAAGTGATTTTCTTGATTGGCGACTTCACTGGTATGGTCGGCGATCCAAGTGGTAAAAATAGCACTCGTCCACCGTTAACACGCGAAGATGTACTTGCTAACGCTGAAACCTATAAAGAGCAGGTTTTTAAAATTCTAGACCCCGCTAAAACGCGCATCGAATTTAACTCAAGTTGGTTAGAGCCATTAGGTGCAGCTGGGATGATCCGTTTAGGTTCAAAGCAAACTGTTGCTCGTATGATGGAGCGTGATGATTTTAAAAAGCGTTATGCATCAGGGCAGGCGATTGCCATTCACGAATTCATGTACCCACTGTTACAAGGCTATGATTCAGTAGCATTGAAAGCCGATGTAGAGTTAGGTGGAACGGATCAAAAGTTCAATTTGCTAATGGGCCGTGAGTTACAAAAAGCTGAAGGTCAAAAGCCGCAAACAGTGATCATGATGCCTTTATTAGTCGGCTTAGATGGCGTTAAGAAGATGTCTAAGTCAGCTCATAACTATATTGGTGTGAGTGAGCCAGCTAACGAAATGTTCGGTAAAATCATGTCTATTTCAGATGACCTAATGTGGAGCTACTTCGAGTTGCTTTCATTCCGTCCATTAGCTGAAATTGCCCAATTTAAAGAAGACATTGCTAACGGCCAAAACCCGCGTGATGTGAAAATTGCCCTGGCTAAAGAAATCATCGCAAGATTCCATGACCAAGAACAAGCTGAAGCAGCTCATCAAGAATTCATTAATCGTTTCCAGAAAGGGGCGATGCCTGATGATATTGAAGAAATGGACATTGCAGCTGGTGAAGAAGGTATAGCGATTGCTAACTTGCTTAAAAGTGCAGGTTTAGTGGGCTCAACTTCAGATGGCATGCGTATGGTTAAGCAAGGCGCTGTGAAGATGGATGGTGAAAAACTAGCTGATACGCGTCAAGTGTTTGAAGCGGGTTTAACGGCTATCTTCCAAGTGGGTAAACGTAAGTTTGCTAAGATCACTTTGGTTTAAATCAGTTTGGTTTAAATCGCATCATTAAACATTGATTGCGGTTAAATAAAAACGACTCATTTGAGTCGTTTTTTTGTTTGGGTACTGCTTATTACTTATTGCTACTTTTGGGAGGCTTGTCGAATAGTGCTGACAAGTCTTAGGTCTATTTATTGAGTTTGCAGTTGATCCGACATGGTTTGGTAATCCATTAAATCGACTTGTTCAGTCATTCTGTCGGTATTCATATCAAATTTTAGAGTGGTTACACCCGGTATGGCGATTTCAATAATTTTACCCGGTTTACCAAATTGCTCACCAGGCCCGCGAAGATGATAGTTACCAATCATCACCACTAATGAACCTGTGTTAAACATGTGCTCAATATTGAACTTGTATTCGAGTACACCTTCATGGGCCCGTTCGAAAAAATCAATAATATGCCTGCCACCTTTATAGGTGACATTGGCTGTTTTATCATAAAAAACACTATCACGGTTGTAAAAGCTTCTAAGCGCGCGATAATCATGATCGGTTAGCGCTTGCATATACCGGACTGCCATTTGTTGCTCTTTAGGCATTTCACCCACAATAGCATGACTGGTTAAGCTATATAAACCACAAAAAATACCACATAACAAACCAACAATTCGCACTTAGGGCCTCTTACTTTTTAAATCAAATGCAGGCAACGACAAATGCCAACGTATTGCACTTAGGCGAATAATTAAGGTACTGAACATAGCAAAGAATAAGGCACTGGTCTTATCCATTCCTACTTCAATACTTAAGGTATAACAAATACCACCAACGATTGAGGCCGTTGCATAAATTTCTGTACGCAACACCATAGGAACTTGGCGGCAGAGTAAATCACGAATAATACCGCCTCCAACACCCGTAATCAGCCCCATAATAACAGCTGACATACCAGATAACCCCATCATTAACGCTTTTTCTGCTCCGATGACTGTGAATAATGCTAGACCAAAAGCATCCGCAATGGGGAGAGTTAATTGGGGTAATTTGTGCGGTTTTCTGACCAATATAAAACAAGCCAACACGGTCGCTAGAATTACGATAACGTAATTAGGATCACTTATCCAAAATACCGGTGTCGCGCCAGTAAGGGCATCACGAATACTGCCGCCGCCAATAGCGGTAACCGAAGCAAGCACGATGACACCAAATGGGTCCATGCGGTGTTTTCCTGCAGCGATGGCGCCTGAAAGCGCAAATACAGCAGTACCGCAAAGGTCAAAGAAGTAAATCCATTCAAAATTAATCATCAGATGGCTCTTGGGTATGTGACTTGCTTTCGATAAGTGTATTTTTACAATGCTGCTGGCAGCTTAATTCTTTGATATGAATGTTGAGCGCATCGACAGATATTCTAATTTCTATAACCGATAAAATAAGTGAATACAGTAAAAAGAGTAAGCTGAGACCGAAAACAATCGAGCCTGTATGGAAAAAGCCTAAATAGATAAATATCATGCTTATGACACAGATAGCAAAGCTGACAACACCCGCTTCTTGCATCCTTCTAATGATGCTAATTCGTTGTCTGAGATTTTTAATTTGTTCGTTATCGACAGGTTTTCCCGAAGCACTTAAGTTTCTAATTAACGCCGCTAACGAAAAAAAACGGTTGGTGTAGGCCAGTAACAATAATGAAATGGCAGGGAATAATAAACCGGGGGTTGTTAACGATATTTGGATGTTATCTAACAAGACGTTTTGCCTCAAATGGAACGGGATAAATCATTTAGCTAAATATAATAACGCTTTTATAAATAAAATCACATTGCTTGTACCCATCTTAATCCAGTCCATAACATAGGAATGGCGATGGTAAATGAAATCCAAAAAGTGACTGCCCATGAGGTTAAGCTAATGGCATTTTTGATATCACTGACCTCAGGCATTCTTGAAGGGTTGATTTTACTTACATCAACCCGCTGCTCTTGTTGGTTGAAGACAAACTTTTGCGGGCCGCCTAGTTCCACTTCTAAAATTCTACTGCCGATATATAAACTTGAATAACCGTATATACCACCAGTATGACTAGGCTGGTTTATTAGTGACGAGATATTTTTAAAACCGCCTTGAAGCACTAAAGTGAGGTTCCATAACATCGTTGGCACAGCATAAATAATTCGGTTGAAAAGATATATTGCTGCGCTAAAAAATCGGTACTGAGGGACATAGTTTGGCCAGCAATGCTCAAGTTGTTTAATGAGGTGCAGTAACAATACGAGTGGTGTGCCACCAATGGCATAAAATAATATAGTGGCGACGGTGCCATAGCTTGGCGAAATAAGTAGTCTTTCTATGGTGGCTTTTGCAATACCGATTTCTGATAACGAACGGGTTTGTTGCGCAAACCAAGGCGCTAAGTCTGCTTTAGCAGTGGCCTTTTGACCATGTTCAAGTGCGCTAATGACATCTTTCGCCACGGGTTTAAATCCAGCGTCGCTGATGCAGAAATACAACAGAATACAATCGAAAAACCAAGGGTAAGCAGCTAAGGAAAGAATAAAGTAAATCGTAAACCAGATTGGTACCACTAACAACATACTTGCCAGCAGACCCGCTGTTACTTGCTGCTTAGGGCTACGTTGTGGGTGATTGACTTTTTGGCTAAGTAAATTAGCCAACTGATGAAACAAAACAACCGGATGATACTTCCTAGAAATAGGCGCAACTCGTGAAATAAATAACGCCATAAATAGCACCAAGCAACTTTGTAGTAAGTTGCCATCTATTCGAATTAACTCTTCGTAAAAGGTGCTATCAATCAATTTAGTGTGACCATCCCATTGTTTTTACTGCACTGTGCATTCTGTTTTGAGCAAAGTAATGCGTTTAATCAGCCGATAACCGGATTATAGCTGTTTTAATAACGCAATGACCATGAGTGCAGAATAGTGACCTGCTTTAACAATGTAAGTATCAAAGTCGACTGCAGAGTCATTGTTGGCATTATCTGAAAGCGATCGGATAACCACAAAAGGAACCTCAAACTGGTGACATACTTGCGCAATTGCAGCAGCTTCCATTTCACAGGCCGCCATTGTAGGGAAGTTGTTTAACATGATTTTTGTACGCTCAGGATCGCAAATGAAGCTATCACCAGTAGCAATTAACCCTTCAATCACCTGTGCTTCGCCTAAAGATGAAATCGCAGCTTTTGCAGCTTCAACTAGTTTTGCATCAGGGATGAAAGCAGCTGGCTGAGAAGCCATTTGACCGATTTCGTAACCAAAAGCGGTAACGTCGACATCGTGGTGACGTACTTCTGATGAAATCACAATGTCACCGATACTTAAGCTATCAACAAATCCGCCAGCTGAGCCAGTATTGATAACAGCGTTAACATTGAAGTTATTGATAACTAGCGTTGTTGCAATACTTGCAGCGACTTTACCAATCCCAGAACGTGTCACTACAACATCTTGACCTGATAATTGACCTTCAACAAATTCAATACCTGCAACGGTTGAATGTACAGGGTTAGTCATTGTTTCAATTAAGTGAGCAACTTCAGGTTCCATTGCACCGATGATAGCGATTTTCATAAACTGATTCTCATTTTTGTAAGCCAATTAGTTAATTATTGGCATTAATATAGCGAAGTAGAGCTGTTTGAATAACGCCTAGCTGGCAAACAGACACTTAGCGGTAAATATGGCGGCTAATATAGCATAGATGGGGAAAGTAGAACTGGGAGCGATATAAATTTTATCGATAAAAAAAGCGCATTTTTCAATGCGCTTTTATGACTTATTTAATAGCCTAAACCTATTCAGCTAAAGTTAGGCATCTTCAAAAGAGTTTAAAATCCCTTGTGCTGCATCACGGCCTTCAGCAATAGCGGTAACAACAAGGTCTGAACCGCGCACCATATCACCACCAGCAAACACTTTCGGGTTTGTCGTTTGAAATGGATTGTCATCAAACTTACTGGCTTTTACTAAACCCCATTCGTTGGTTTCAATGCCAAAATCATTGAACCAAGCAGCTGGGCTTGCTTGGAAACCAAACGCAATGATGATGGCATCAGCTTCAAGAATTTGCTCACTTCCTGGAATGACTTCAGCTTTTTTACGGCCAGACTCATCCGCTTCACCCATTTGGGTTTCAACGCATTCAATCCCAGTTACAACACCATCTTGTTCTTTAATCGCTACAGGTTGGCGATTAAATAAGAAGTTAACCCCTTCTTCGCGTGCATTTTGCACTTCACGGCGAGAACCTGGCATGTTGGCTTCATCACGACGGTATGCACAAGTGACATTTTTAGCGCCTTGTCTGACTGCTGTACGCACACAATCCATCGCAGTATCACCACCACCCAATACCACTACATTTTTGCCTTCAAGGCTTAAATATGGGTTGTCTGGACTTTGTGTGCCCATCAATTCATGGGTATTACCAATCAAATATGGTAATGCTTGAATCACACCTTGACTGTCTTCACCTGGCAGACGCGCTTTCATTGCTGTGTATGTTCCCATACCTAAGAACACGGCATCGTATTCATCAAGCAGGGTTTTAAATGGGATGTCTTTACCAACAGTGACACCCATTTTAAATTCAATTCCCATTCCTTCGAGGACATTACGTCTGGTTTGCATAACGTCTTTATCAAGCTTGAATGAAGGAATACCGTATGTCAGTAAACCACCAATCTGTGGGTACTTATCATAAACCACGGCTTTAACACCATTTCGGCTAAGAATATCCGCACAACCTAAACCAGCTGGACCCGCACCAATAATCGCAACGCGCTCTTTACGAGGAGTTACCGTGCTCATGTCTGGTCGCCATCCTTGGCTAATAGCGGTATCAGTAATGTATTTTTCAACATTTCCAATAGTAACTGCGCCAAAGTCGTCATTGAGGGTACAAGCACCTTCACAAAGACGGTCTTGTGGACAAACACGGCCACAAATTTCTGGTAGCGTATTTGTCTCATGAACTAAATCAGCAGCTTCAAGAATACGACCCTGCTCTGCAAGCTTTAACCAATTTGGAATATAATTGTGCAGTGGGCATTTCCACTCACAATAAGGGTTACCACAATCTAAACAGCGGTCTGCTTGCTCTGCCACTTGTGGCTGAGAGAAAGGCTGATAAATTTCGATAAACTGTGTCGAACGCTCTTTGGCCGAGTGCTTAGTCGGATCTTTACGATCCACCTCGATAAATTGAAAATCATTACTCATTTAAATTACCCCGCCTTCACAGCTAATTCCGGGCTTTTTTGCTCAATTTTAAGCAAGTCGGCAACGGCAATATTCTTAGGCTTAACTAATACAAAACAGTCTAACCAGTTTTCAAAATCACTTAGGATCATCTTGGCATGTTCACTGCCTGTGGCTTCAACATGTGCTTCAATCAGCTCTTTAAGATGCTGTTGCTGAATTTTTGATTCTAATTTTTGCGTATCAACAAGTTCCGTATTTACGCGGCGACTAAAGTGATTAAATCTGTCAAAAATGTAAGCAAAGCCACCAGTCATACCTGCGCCAAAGTTCACACCTGTTTGGCCAAGTACAACAACAATACCGCCGGTCATGTATTCACAACCGTTATCACCCACACCTTCAACAACAGCGATAGCACCAGAGTTACGTACACCAAAACGTTCACCGGCTTGACCTGCAGCATATACGCGTCCACCCGTTGCACCGTATAAACAGGTATTACCCATAATGGCACTTTGTTCACTTTGGAAAGGGCTACCGACAGGTGGATTGATAACAATCTTACCGCCAGACATGCCTTTACCGACGTAATCGTTCGCATCGCCAACCAGATTCATCTCAAGACCTGGGCTGTTCCACACACCAAAGCTTTGACCTGCACTACCGTTGAACTGTAGCGAAATTGGCTCTTTAGCACCTTTGACACCGATATTGGTAGCAATGTAACCAGAAAGCGCAGCACCGATTGAGCGGTTAGTGTTATTAATTGCGTATTGCTTGCTGAACGCTTTGCCTTCAAGGATTGCTTGAGCAGCGTCAGTGACAATTTGTAAGTTAAGTTCACCTTTATCTGATGGTGGATTTAACTCTTTCCAGGTAATTGCGCTGCCTTCCGCTACTTTAGGCTGATATAAAATAGGCGCTAAATCTAACCCAAGTTGTTTGGCTGTTTGGCCTTCAAGAGCATAGAGCCAATCAGTGCGACCGACTAAGTCTTCAAATTTAGCCACACCAAGGCTTGCCATCCATTCACGGACTTCTTGTGCTACAAACTCAAAGTAAGTAATCACTCGCTCAGGTAAGCCATGGTAATGCTTATCACGTAAGTTTTTATCTTGAGTGGCTACACCGGTTGCACAGTTGTTTAAGTGACAAATACGTAAATATTTACACCCTAACGCAATCATAGGCACGGTACCAAAACCAAAGCTTTCAGCACCTAACAAAGCAGCTTTAACAATGTCTAAGCCTGTTTTTAAACCGCCATCAACCTGTAAGCGAATTTTATGACGCAAGCCATTTTCAACCAATGATTGATGCACTTCTGCAAGACCTAATTCCCATGGAGAACCAGCATACTTAACTGAAGTGACTGGACTTGCGCCAGTACCACCGTCATAACCAGAAATGGTGATCATATCGGCATAGGCTTTTGCGACACCTGTAGCAATGGTGCCGACACCAGGCTCTGAAACGAGTTTCACCGACACGAGCGCTTTAGGGTTAATTTGTTTCAAATCGAAAATCAGCTGAGCTAAATCTTCAATTGAATAAATATCGTGATGCGGTGGCGGTGAAATCAAAGTAACGCCAGGACGTGCATGACGTAAACCTGCAATTTCAACACTGACTTTATGACCTGGTAATTGACCACCTTCACCCGGCTTAGCACCTTGGGCTACTTTAATTTGCAATACGTCAGCATTAACTAAGTAATGAGCGGTAACACCAAAGCGGCCTGATGCAATCTGTTTAATGGCTGAATTGCGCTCGCTATTAAAGCGACTGGCATCTTCACCACCTTCACCAGAGTTTGAGCGACCACCAATACGGTTCATCGCAACAGCAAGTGCTTCATGAGCTTCTGGGCTTAATGCACCGATACTCATTGCTGCACTATCGAAACGCGGGAATAGGTTTTCTGCTACTTCGACTTGTGACTCTTCAATGGCTTGGTTAGTCCCTTTAACGCCAATTAAATCACGTAATGTCGCAATAGGTCGGTCATCGACTAACGCGGCAAATTTTTTGTATTTTGGATAGTCTTGATCTTTTAGGCTCTGTTGTAGTGTATTGACTACATCAGGGTTGAAGCTGTGATATTCACCACCTTCAACATACTTCAATAAACCACCTTGCGGTAATGGCATATGGGCACGATATGCAGCGGTATGAAGTTTCTTTTGATCGGCAGCTAGATGTTCAAAGCTCGCACCTTCGATACGGCTAATAACACCTTTAAAGCAAAGTTCAATCACATCTGACGATAGACCCACTGCTTCAAATTGTTGGCTACAACGGTAAGAACCAACGGTGCTGATGCCCATCTTAGACATGATCTTACGCAAGCCTTTTTCAATGCCTTGACGGAAGTTAAGCATCAAGATGCTGTCATCTTCTACTTGGTTTTTCTTCGCCAGTGCCGAAATTGACTCGTAAGCTAAATAAGGATAAATAGCCGTCGCGCCAAAGCCGAGTAAAACAGCAAAATGATGAGGATCACGTGCTGAAGCGGTTTCAACGATAATGTTAGTATCACAACGCAAACTTTTATCAACAAGACGTTGCTGCACCGCACCTACAGCCATAGCAGCAGGAATAACCTGAACATTTTTAGCGGTTGCGCGGTCTGATAAAATCAGTAGGGTTGTGCCACTTCTTGCTAGGCGTTCTGCATCATCAGTGATGCGCTCAATCGCTTGTTGCAAGTCTTCATGGGCGTCATAGTTAAGATCAACCGTGTTAGCACGATAATAAGTGCTATCTAAGCCAAGCAATTGGTTGAAGTCACTGAATAAAAGCACTGGCGACTCGAACATCACGCGATAAGCAACACCGGTAGTTTCACAAAATAGGTTTTGCTCTCGACCAACACAAGTGGTCAATGACATTACGTGTTTTTCACGTAACGGATCAATCGGCGGGTTAGTAACCTGAGCAAACTTTTGACGGAAGTAGTCATAAAGTGAACGGGATTTTTTAGACAATACAGCCATTGGGGTATCGTCACCCATGGAGCCTGTTGCTTCTTCACCTTTACTAGCGAGTACCCAAATAACTTGTTCAAGTTCTTCACGGCTGTAACCAAATTGTTTTTGGTATTGAAGTAATACGTCAGCAGAGAAATTACTTGCACCTTGCTGAGCTGATTCAATTTGATTGGCTGGAACTAATGTACGGCTATTCTTAGCCATCCATTCTTTGTAAGGATGACGGCGCTTTAAATCGTTATCGATTTCGAATGACGAATATAGACGACCATTCATGGTATCTAAAACTAATAACTCGCCAGGGCCAACACGACCTTTCTCAACCACTTCATCTGCAGAGTAATCCCAAATGCCGACTTCTGAAGCCAGTGTTAGGATTCTGTCCTTGGTTATAACGTAACGAGAAGGGCGTAGACCGTTACGGTCGACAGCACAGGCTGCATGACGGCCATTACTCATTACAATGCCGGCAGGGCCGTCCCACGGCTCCATATGCATTGAGTTAAAGTCGTAGAATGCTTTCAACTCGTCATCCATTTCTGGATTACTTTGCCATGCTGGTGGGATCAACAAGCGCATAGCACGATAGAGATCCATCCCGCCAGATAACAGCATTTCTAGCATGTTATCTAATGACGATGAATCTGAACCTGTTTCATTTACAAAAGGGGCTGCCTGTTGTAAGTCAGGTAAAAGTGGTGAATTAAACTTGTATGCACGAGCGCGTGCCCACTGACGGTTGCCTGTGATGGTATTAATTTCACCGTTATGGGCTAAAAATCTAAACGGTTGCGCTAATGGCCATTTAGGCGATGTGTTAGTCGAAAAGCGTTGATGGAATAAGCAAATAGTACTTTTTAAACGAATATCAGCAAGGTCAGTATAAAACGAAGGCAAGTCCGCAGGCATCATTAAGCCTTTATAGACAATGACCTGACCCGATAAGCTGGCAACGTAAAAATCGTTGTCATCAACAATTTGTTGCTCAAGACGACGTCTCGCCATATATAGACGGCGTTCTAAATCTTTTTCTCGCCAGCCTACTGGCGCATTAATCAGTACCTGATAAATTTGCGGTAAACTTTTACGGCCTATTTCACCAAGTACGTCTGGATTAACTGGGACCTTTCGCCAGCCAGCGACACTCAGCGTTTCACGTTGGAGTTCTTTTTCTAAAATTGCTTTTGATGTTTCTGCTTTTACTGGATCTTGACTTAGAAACAACATACCCACTGCAAACTTGCGGCTTAAATGCCAATCGTTTTCTGTTGCAACGGCTGCAAAAAAATCTTTAGGCATCGACATTAATAGTCCACAGCCATCACCTGTGCGGCCATCCGATGCAATACCGCCACGGTGTTTCATTCTGTCTAATCCGTGGATAGCGGTACGGACAATACGATGGCTAGCATCGCCATCCATTTGGGCTATTAAACCGAAACCACAATTGTCCCGCTCAAAGCTGGGATGATATAAGCTCATACAAAAACTCCCTAAACCTAACTTAATACGACTCGGATAATGCGGAGAAGTTCTCATAGATATGCACCCGAACCACCCAAATTAGCCCGATAATGAATAAAGGTCAAACTTAAATTACTCAACAAAATGAATTGTTATTGCAATTACAAATGTTAAAAAAAAGCTTGTTGACGTTAACGTAAACTGTGGTTTTGTTCGTATAACCTTATGAATAAAAAGAATTTTAAAAGTCACTAAAAAGTTTTGTTACTTTTCGTTAACACTTGGGTCTAATTGATTTAGTTTTATAAATAGTGAATTTATTTTCAAGTACAGTGTTAATTAACTATTTGGTCAATTTGAATATAAATTCACTTGAGAATAATAAAATTGACACAGGGATATCTAAATTTGTAACCCAGAATTTTACCTGTGGATAAATCAATCAATTTATCTAACCATTTATTGATATAGCACCAAGTTTTAATCTCCTAAGCCGATTACTATCTGCCACTTTTTTGAGTTCGAGGACACATTGTGGGTTTAGATGATTACGTAAATACATTCGGCGCTGTGTGCAAAAAGCAATACGGTGGCAGGATCAGAAAACTTACAATTGATGCTAAATTCACCTGTCCAAATCGGGATGGTACATTAGGTAAAGGTGGCTGTACTTTTTGTAATGTTTCATCTTTTAGTTATGAGCAGGGAACAGAAGCCAGTATCTCAGATCAGCTTTCTCAAGGTAAGCAACGTTCGGTGCTTGCTAATGCCCCAGTTTCTACCTCTAAATATATAGCTTACTTTCAGGCTTACACAAGTACCTATGATGAATATCAGGTTTTAAAGCAGAAATATGATGAAGCAATAAAAGATGCAGACATCGTGGGGCTTCATATTGGGACACGCCCTGACTGCGTACCTGATGATATTCTTGATTTACTGGTGAGTTATCAAAATAAAGGCATCGAGGTTTGGTTAGAGTTAGGTTTACAGACTGCTAATGATGAAACATTGAAAAAGATAAATCGTGGCCATGATTTTTCTGCTTATCGAGATACTGTGAAACGGGCTCGAGAAAGAGGAATAAAAGTATGCGCTCATTTAATTTTGGGGTTACCGAGCGAAGATTATCAAGATTATTTAAATAGTTTACAGCAGGTTATCAGTACCGGTGTTGATGGCATCAAATTACATCCCTTGCATATAGTCGAAGGTAGTGTAATGGCCAAAACGTGGCGCCATAAAGGAATGGCGTTACTGTCTCAAGAGGATTACGCCCATTATGCCAGTGAACTGATAAGAAATACCCCTAAAGAGATAATATTTCATCGTGTTACCGCCTATGCTAAGAAACCGATGTTACTGGCACCTGATTGGTGCGCATTTAGATGGGATGGCCTGGTATCAATTGTCAAAAACTTAGCTGAAAATGGTGGTCAAGGCCATTATGTTCCCTCTGTAACAGTTTAAAAAGTAACCGTATTGCATATTTCTTAGTGTTTTATATGGGGTGATTTTAAATATTTGTTAATTTTTTGTAGTTTTTTATCTAAAAATAGACTTGAAAAGCGTGGAATTGTTGCATAGGCAATTATTGCGAGTATTATAAATTCCAATTTTACAGTTATGAATTTGAAAGAGGTGCCACAATGGCCACAGTTCAGCTAGAGTCTATCTTGGATCTCAATACTTTAGAGCAATATTGTAGTGCTATTGGTGCAGGTACTTTATTAAAAAGCGTCGTATTATTTGAGCAATTAATGCCTGAGTATGTGGGCAGCTTAGTAAAAGCCAATGAAGTAAATGATAAAGATACTTTGTGTGCAGAAGCGCATAAATTTAAAGGTGCTGCTGGTTCAGTAGGTTTAAAGCGTATTCAACAATTTGCACAACTTTTACAGCACGGTGAAGAATCAAGCTGGGAAACTGAGCATAACGCTTGGTTAGCTGAGATTGTTAAGCATGCAAGTGCTGATCTACAGCAATTAAAAGAATTTCTTGAAGCAAAAGCTTAATCGTTTTTGTTGAGTTAAAAGTCCCGTAAGGGACTTTTTTTTGGACATTTTTTAGTAAATGTTCATTATGAGTCGTTGATCGTGTACTGAAGATTGTTATTTCAGGTGAGTTAATTCATTATTTAAATGAAATCTTAATAGGGTAATCGATTAAATGAAAAACCTGCCAAGTCTTAAAAACTTATTTTATCTGGTTAACTTGCATCAAGAACAAAACTTCAATCGTGCTGCTAAGTCTTGTTTTGTAAGTCAATCGACTTTATCAAGTGGCATTCAAAATCTTGAAGAGCAATTGGGTTATCAACTGATAGAGCGGGATCATAAATCATTTATGTTCACTGCCATTGGTGAGGAAGTGGTAGAAAGAGCACGTAAGCTACTTACTGATGTCGATGACCTTGTTGAGTTAGTTAAAAATCAAGGTGAGCCAATGACGGGAGAGATCCGACTGGGTTGTATTCCGACGATTGCGCCATTTCTTCTGAGTCGAGTGGTCAAGCAATGCCAGCAAGATTATCCCCAACTGAGCTTATTATTAAAAGAAGACACCACTGAAAGCTTATTGGATTCATTGGGTAAAGGTGAGCTGGACTTACTAATTTTAGCTTTACCTGTTGATACAACTGGTTTTCATAGCATGAAAGTAGGGATAGACCCCTTTAAAATGGTGGTACATGAAGAGCTTTCTGATGGCATTATGACGCCCATTGATTACCAGAAAATGCCAGACGAAAGTATTTTCTTATTGCAAAGTGAGCATTGCATTACGGGCCATGCCATCACGGCTTGTCAGTTAGGTAATAGTGCTAAAATCAACCCATTTGCAGCAACTAGCTTGCACACGTTAGTGCAGATGGTCGACAGTAAACTAGGCACCACATTTTTACCGCAAATGGCGATTGATGCCGGTATTTTGAATGATACTGAACTGAATATCATGAACCCACCGGGTGAGGCACCTTACCGTGATATTGGCTTGGTATGGCGTCAAACAACCAGTCGCATCAGTACATTTAGAACATTAGGCTTAATGCTAGAGTCACTGTTAAGTGATAAAAAGAATGATTAATTGAAATCTCTGTGACTAGAAATTATTAAGCCTTGAAGCATTGTTTCAAGGCTTTTTTATTTGTAAAAATGAAAAATGGTTTGTAGTTCGAGGAGTTACATAGGCTAAGTAACTCTTTACATAGAATTAAGCTGGAGGTGGGACTTTTTTAGGTGTGACACCGTACACTTCAATCTCGTGTTGTTTGCCTTTGAGTTTCATAGCGCCAAGATCGGCTAAATCAAATTGACTATCATGCCTTGCAAGTCGGTGAGCAACTTCACCTGAAATCAACATGCGTTGACCGAGCGGATTACACTGATCTTGCAGTCTAGCAAGTGTGTTAAGCACGTCACTAAAGAAGCTAATTTCTTGTTTTTGTACACCCACAACGGCAGCAACAACTTGTCCACAATGGGCCGCAGCTTTGAACTTAGGGACAAAGCCGTAATGCTCTTCAAAATAAGGTCGGTGCCAATTAAGTTGCTGGCTGAACTCATAATAAATGTTCATACAGCGATCTTCTTTAATGCCTTCTTCAAGTGGCCAATGGATTAATACTGCATCGCCCATATAGCGATATATCTCAGCATCATTATTGGTTACGGTATCCGCTAACATGCTAAAGCTATCTTGGATTAATCGACTGAATCGATAATCGCCTAATGTTTCTGCATGGGACGTAGATGAAACCATATCGACAAAGAGAAATAATCGATGTTCGTATCGGGGTTGGTGATACTTACCTAAACCAATATTCAGTAATACGCGAGGGCCGACTAACAGCGCCATTTGTTCAACAAATGCTAGGCCTACTCTAACAGCCACTAAGTAGATGACTAAGGCTTGAAAAGAGGGGCTGTATAAAATGTGCGCAGTGAGCATTTGCCGTAAAGTGACAAGATGGTTCTCAATAGCCCACATATTCAAAAACTGTGTCACATAAGCTAATGTCATTGCACCAAGCAATAAAAATAACCCTTTGAATATCACTGAGAAAATATAGGGGAGGCGACTGATTGCACTGAAATCAGCAATGAGATTAGACATCCAATGTAAACAACCAAAAACAAAGCCCATGAAAATAGCCAGAGTCGCGAGATCTGATTTTCCTATGGCCCATTGTGGCAGTTCGGGAGCTTGTGAATATCGAAAAAATACAAATGCGCCCATGGCTGCACACCATGCAACTATTGCAAATAGTAGTTTTCTCGTCTGTCGACGTGCTTTCACTGGTTTATATCTAATCCGTTGATATTTGAAGACAGGCTAGTTTATAGAAAATTCCCATACTTGTCATAGTGGTATTTAAATTAGTTTTGATTTCTTTTTTTATGTTGGCTTTATGTGATCTTAGTTGAAGGCGTTTGTTAGTATTTGGTGGGTGAAGTTGATCTTTAAATAGAAGCCACGAGGATTTGAGAGCTTTACTGTGCCATCTTCGGCAATTGATTCTGTTAATGCTTTGCTATTGGCAGCTTTTGGACGCAATTGTAATACCTCTCCATGGCGAGCCGTTACCTTGTCAACTTTACCCATGGCAATTAATTCCATTATTTCTTCCCAGTCTTGCTGTAGCGCATGTGCTTCATTCGCATTAGGTCGCCATAATACAGGTGAACCAATTCTTCTTTCCCCTACAGGAATGCTTCTGTCACCTTCTACAGGGATCCACAATACTTGGCTTAACTTATGACAAACAACACTTTGTTCCCAAGTCAGACCTTGGATATTCGTTAGTGGGGCTACGGTCACGTAAGTTGTTTCAATGGGGCGTCCATTATTATCGATAGGAATGGTTTTTAGCTCTACACCCAAGTGTAAAAAGTCTTGCTGGGGTTTAGATCCCGCTGTTGCGCCTAATTCCATTTCTATTAATTGTCCAATCCAACCCTTATCACGTTTAAGGTTAGCGGGTACTGGGGTGTTATGCTCCATGGCAACATCGCCTAACGTTACCCCTGCCATATCGTTTGCTCTTTGCATTAACTCTTCAATGGTATTGGGCTGGCTATTCATCATAAAGCGTCTTTTAGATTGAAAATAATGGATGATGAAGTGTACTTGTTTATCTATTTATTCGCAGCATTTGTATGTGGTTAAAAAACGCTCACACTGTTTAGTGAGAGTTATTCACTAAGAACGATTTTAATAATGATATGAAAATTAACAGTTTTTTTTGAGATTGGTTAGTTTTTTTAACCATAAGCTAAAGTTACTCTCGTTTTGCACTAACCTTTCACACATAGTTATCCACAGATTTGATGAATAACTTTATTAAAAGCATGCTTAGCGGATATAAAATTGTTCGTCAATGGCAGAAAATCGCTTTATTTTATTATTTTTAAAATATTGTTCTTATTTTTTGTGTATAACTTAAAACGCTATGGAAACTATAAATGGCAAACACGTCAACTGGTTAAATATTGTTCTTTTTGCTTTGTGGAGTTATAGTTTACTAATGCCTTATTGTTTAAGTTTATGAAATTAAAGGTTTAAATTGTTCGTTTATCTTTGGTTTTTTAATTTATTTTCCTCGTTTAATTTACTTCAATTACACTTGTTTCAGAGTTTCGAACAGAGATATCCACAGATTTTGTGGATAATGTCGGGTTAACATGCCTTCATCTGTTGATAAAAGAATAAAACTGAGCGATTTATCCAAAGACGCGGTGTAAATCCTTGTTTGCCCGTAGGCAAGCTTTGTGAAACAATCTAGTCATTAATTTGTAGTGTAATTGGAGTCCATGTGATTGATAGCGACGGCTTTCGCGCAAATGTGGGCATTATTATCTGTAACAAATATGGTCAAGTTATGTGGGCCAGACGGTTTGGACAACATTCATGGCAATTTCCTCAAGGTGGCGTAGATGATGGTGAAAGCCCAGAAGAAGCTATGTATCGAGAGTTGTATGAAGAAGTGGGTCTGAAACCTGAAAATGTGCAAATTTTAACGTCAACACGTTCATGGTTAAGATATCGTTTACCAAAAAGATTGATCAGACAGGAAAGCAAACCTGTGTGTATTGGCCAAAAACAAAAGTGGTATTTATTACAGCTCAAAGATAGCGATGACAGTATTAATCTCAACTCATGTGGTCATCCTGAGTTTGATGACTGGCGTTGGGTGAGTTATTGGTACCCTGTAAGGCAAGTAGTTTCTTTCAAACGTGATGTTTATCGTAAAGTAATGAAAGAGTTTGCTTTCACCACATTGGCATTTCAAGGGCGTGAGCCTAGCCGAAAAAGAGGTCGACATCGCAGCTAATTAGCGTTTAAAGAGGGCAAGGAAAGTGTTAAACACGCTCAGGGATATCACTCAAGCTGTTGCAGGAGCCAGCAGCCTTGAATCAGCATTAAATGTGTTAGTGTCGCAAACTAAGTTAGCGATGCAAACACAATGCTGCTCAATCTATATTCTTGAGCAACAACATCTTGTGCTTTCTGCAACCGATGGACTTGCTAGTGCAGCCATCAATAGTGTAAAAATGCCTTTATCTGAAGGATTAGTTGGCTTAGCTGCTGAAAAGGAAGAAGCAGTTAATCTTGCCGATGCAAAGTCTCATCATCGTTTTAAATTTTTCCCAGAAGTTGAAGAAGAAGAGTATCGTGCTTTTCTTGCTGTGCCGATCATTTTTCAAAAGCAAGTCGTCGGGGTTATCGTGGTGCAACAGCCACAGCCAAGACAATTTAGTGAAAATGAAGAAGCTTTTTTAATGACACTTGCCGCGCAACTAGCCGTTGTGGTGCGCAGCTTAAAAAATAAAGCGGCTATCAGTAACGTTCAGCAGCAAGTTGTGTTTAAAGGCACAAGCGCATCTAAGGGCATTGCAATCGCAGATGCGTTTGTTTTAGGTGGCGAAATCTCGCTAGTTCAAGATGAGCGTAAATCTTCTGATACTGAAAAAGAGTTACAAAGATTAAAGACCGCGATGCAGCGCTGTAGTGACATTATTAGCACATTGTCTCAACGTTTTGATCGCGAAAAAGTAGACGATATCGCTTCGATATTTTCAGCTTTGCAACTACTACTCAATGAAGCAAGTTTAGGTGGCGAATACTTACGTGAAGTAGAACAAGGCTGGCAAGCAGAGTCTGCAGTAAGCCGTGTGTCAATGCGTTATATTGAGCAATTCATGGCAATGGAAGATCCTTACCTTAAGGAAAGAGCCAGTGATATCCGTGAATTAGGCCAAAAGGTACTTCGCCAACTTATTGAGCCTGATAAATTAGACCTAGCCCCTGCAAAACCCGTTATTTTAGTCGCTAAAGAAGTCGATGCCACGTTATTGGCTGAGTTTCCGCGTGGAAAACTCGCAGGTATTGTGACCGAACTTGGCGGCGTG
This sequence comes from Shewanella sp. 10N.286.51.B7, assembly GCF_002873615.1. Taxonomy (NCBI): domain Bacteria; kingdom Pseudomonadati; phylum Pseudomonadota; class Gammaproteobacteria; order Alteromonadales; family Shewanellaceae; genus Shewanella; species Shewanella sp. 10N.286.51.B7. The sequence goes on along the minus strand of NZ_MCUF01000087.1, from coordinate 73,792 downwards.
AACGCCCATGCAGCAATTCTTGCTCGCGCTTTGGGTGTTCCCGCAATTGTGGGTGCTGATCAAGTACTAGCTGCTAACATTGATGATAAAAAACTCGTTTTAAATGCCAACAGTGGCCAGCTGTTGGTCGATCCATCAGATGCAGTGCTTCACGAGTATTACACGCTCATTTCAGAAAACCAGGCGCAGCAACGTCAGTTCTCTGCTGAGTTATCTTTACCAGCACAAACACTCGATGGTCACCGTATACAGTTGTATCTCAATGCAGGTTTATTAAGTGGCTTGAGTACTGATATGGCAGAAGGGGCTGATGGCATTGGGCTGTACCGTACTGAAATTCCTTTTATGTTGCATCAGCGCTTTCCAAGTGAAGTAGAACAGGTGCATGTCTATAAACAGGTTTTGTCAGCTGCTCGCGATAGACCTGTCGTCATGCGTACTCTTGATGTTGGCGGCGATAAACCGTTACCTTATTTCCCGATTAACGAAGATAATCCATTTTTGGGTTGGCGCGGCATTCGATTATCTTTAGATCACCCAGAATTGTTTTTAATGCAATTGCGCGCAATGCTAACCGCTAATGCAGATTCTGCACAGTTGCAAATCTTACTGCCAATGGTCAGTAATCTAGATGAAATTGATCGTACTTTACTGTATCTAGAGCAGGCTTTTAGTGAGATTACTGAAGAATTAAATAGAAGTATTCCTAAGCCTAAAATCGGCGTCATGTTAGAAGTCCCTTCATTATTATTCCAATTAGAAGATGTTGCCAAGCGTGTCGATTTTGTGTCTGTGGGCAGTAATGATTTAACCCAATATTTACTTGCAGTAGATAGAAATAATCCCAGTGTTAGCCCTTTGTTTGATAGTTTTCATCCTGGGGTATTAAGAGCGTTAAAATGGACGATTACCGATTGTAATCGCTATCGTTTAGATGCCAGTATTTGTGGCGAGTTAGCTGGAGAGCCCATGGGCGCTTTGCTATTAGTTGCAATGGGATACCAAAAGTTGAGTATGAACCAAGGCAGTATCGCAAGGATCAACTACTTACTAAGACGAATTGATAAGCAGTCTCTTGAACTGTTATTAGATAAAGCACTGACTTTATCTAATGGAGAACAGGTACGCCTCTTACTCAACGAATACCTTAATGAACACGATTTAATATCAATCTTGCATTAAGTTCTGCTTTTACACGGATAAGGTTTTACTGTGGACAATATTTTATTGGTTTTTTCTATATGCCTAGTACTTGGCGGCTTCGTAGGTTTTATGGCTGGGTTACTGGGGATCGGTGGCGGCTTAATTATTGTCCCAGCACTTATATATCTCTTGCCATGGGTCGGTGTTGAATCAAGCCAACTCACCCATGTAGCTATTGCGACTTCACTCGCTTCGATCATTTTAACCTCGCTTTCTTCTGCTGTTGCGCATAATAAAAGAGGCAATGTGCCTTGGACGCTGTTTAAACCTATGTTGCCAGGTATATTAATTGGCGCACTAGCTTCAGGTTTTATCTCTGAACAAATTGCTTCTGATGATCTGCAACGTGCTTTTGCCGTGTTTGTAGTGTTAATGGCAATACAAATGGCATTTCCCTTTAAACCTAAAGCGAATAAACAAACACCGAAGTTTGTGGTGCTATTTTTAGTTTCCACATTAATAGCCATCATTGCTGGGTTAATGGGAATTGGTGGCGGTGTTTTACTGGTACCTTTTTTAACTTTTTGTGGTTTGCAAATGCGGCAAGCGGTTGGATTTTCATCTGTGACAGGTTGTTTGATAGCAATATCAGGTACAACAGGCTACATCATCGCCGGTATGAAGGTTACTGATTTGCCTGAAGGGACATTTGGCTTTATTTATCTTCCCGCATTGGCAGGGATTATTATCAGTTCAATGTTAATCGCGCCATTGGGTGTTAAAGCTGCAAGTACTTGGCCTACACCAATTTTAAAGCGAGTTTTTGCCGGGCTTTTGATGATTGTTGGAATAAAAATGGCTTTATCGGTGTAGATTTATTGGTATCATTGTTTTTTGCCGACAGTCCCTATGTGAACGTCACTTTTGACATTTGTTGGTGGGTTGAACCTTATAATAATAGGAATGAAGAATGCGTCAGTATTTAGATCTTTGTCAGAACATCGTCGATAACGGTCATTGGATTGAAAACGAACGAACAGGAAAGCGCTGTTTAACCGTGATTAATGCTGATTTGCAATATGACGTCAAGAATAACCAATTTCCTATTATTACAACTCGAAAAAGTTATTGGAAGTCTGCAATTGCAGAGCTAATTGGCTATATCAGAGGTTATGATAGTGCCGCTGATTTTCGTGCTTTAGGAACCAAAACTTGGGACATGAATTCGAATGATAATCAGAGTTGGCTAGCTAACCCACATCGTAAAGGGGAAGACGATATGGGTCGTGTGTATGGCGTTCAAGGCCGTCGCTGGCAGAAAACCTCTGGTGGTACTGTTGATCAACTAGCTAAAATCGTTGATAACTTATCTAAAGGTGTGGATGACCGTGGTGAAATTATCACATTCTATAACCCTGGTGAATTTGATATGGGCTGTTTGCGTCCATGCATGCACACTCACACCTTTTCATTATTAGGCGACACGCTTTATTTAACCAGCTACCAGCGTTCTTGTGATGTGCCGCTTGGACTCAACTTTAATCAAATTCAAGTTTATACCTTCCTTGCGTTGATGGCGCAGATTACTGGCAATAAGCCTGGAATGGCTTATCACAAAATTATCAATGCTCATATCTATGAAGACCAATTAGACTTAATGAAAAATGAGCAATTGACGCGTGAACCTTTCCCGTCACCACAACTTAAGATTAATCCTAAGATTAAAACCCTGAAAGATCTTGAAACTTGGGTAACAATGGATGATTTTGAAGTGGTGGGCTATCAACACCATGAAGCGATAAAATATCCCTTCTCAGTATAGTTAGCGAAATGCTTCCATAGCCAAAAATTAAATATCTAAGACTGATGAACTCATTTTAAATGGGTTCATTCATTTAAAATCATTAGTGCTAATACTGACCAAGTAGCACTTAACTTGTGCTTCTATGTCAACAAAAAATAAGTCATCTACATTTGATGCCTAAATGTATCGCGTGAAAGATGGCTTTTCCCAACAAAGTAACCTAAGTGAAAAATAACAAGCCTTAGCTCTCAGCTAAAAGATGATCGTTTTCTTAAAATATTTTAATAGTTATGCAATCAGTTTTAGTTAGTATTAAATGTGGCTAAAACCACAAGCTATATTGCACTAGTCTAATATTCTTGTGTAAAAACTAAACTAGCGTATTGTTATTTTATTAGTTACTAATTCAGTTAATTGTATTTAATTTCGTCAAGCGCACGATTATTGCTCAGTTAAATAAATATGCGCTTATTTCTGTTTTGTGTGCAAACTTCCGCTCAAACGTAGATCTGAGTCTCAATTGGCTTTCATGTTGTGACTTGGTGCTGTAAAAGTTGATTAACACATCGGAAAAGCCGAGCTATAAGAGCGAAACTAACGATTATGATTGTTTGAAAAAATCCGATAGACTGATAATAATTGTTTTTTATGGAGTTATATATGGAACGTGCAATTAAGAATTTCTTAAGTCAAGAATCTGCAGGGGGTATCATTTTAATGATCTCTGTAGCACTGGCTATGATAATGGCAAATTCGCCATTAGCGGGTTTATACAGTGGTTTCCTTGATACAGAAGTCCAAGTGCGTGTGGGTTCATTAGATATTGATAAGCCATTATTATTATGGATTAACGACGGACTAATGGCTCTATTCTTCTTACTTATTGGTTTAGAAGTAAAGCGTGAACTATTAGAAGGTGCACTTTCAAGTGTTGCCAAAGCATCTTTACCTACTTTTGCTGCTATCGGCGGCATGGTATTCCCTGCTTTATTCTATCTGGCATTCAACTATTCAGATCCTGTGACGCAAGTTGGTTGGGCAATTCCTGCTGCGACTGATATTGCATTTGCTCTAGGTATTATGGCTTTATTAGGCAGCCGTGTTCCTGTTGCACTGAAAGTGTTCTTATTAGCGTTAGCTATTATGGATGATTTAGGTGTGATCGTGATTATCGCTCTGTTCTACAGTGCTGATTTATCAATGACGAGCTTAATCGTTGCAGCAATTTCAATTTCATTGATGGTTGCATTGAATCGTAAGGGCGTTAGTTCATTAATCCCATACGGTTTATTAGGTGTGATTCTATGGGTTGCTGTTCTTAAATCTGGTGTGCATGCGACATTAGCAGGTGTGATTATTGCTTTCTGTATTCCTTTACGTGCTAAAGATGGGTCTTCACCATCTGAACACTTAGAGCATAGCTTACACCCATGGAGCACATTCTTCATTTTACCTGTGTTCGCATTTGCTAATGCTGGATTATCGCTATCAGGAATGAGCATCACTTCATTGGCTGAGCCTGTAACTATCGGTATTATCCTAGGTCTGCTGCTTGGTAAGCCAGTAGGTGTATTATTGTTCAGTTATACTGCTGTAAAACTAAAATGGGCTGAACTACCACCTGGTATTACTTGGAATCAAATTATTCCAGTCTCTATCATGTGTGGTATTGGTTTCACAATGTCAGTGTTTATTTCTTCACTTGCATTCGAATCAGCCCCTGAGCATTTTGGTGACTTTGCCCGTTTAGGTATTCTAATGGGATCTATGCTAGCTGCTGTTATTGGTTATGTATGGCTTGATAAAGTGCTTCCTAAAGCTAAAGCAAAATAGGGCTGGTGCAAATAATGAAAATAAAACTGTTGATGTTAGCTCTAGCAATGGGCGTGGTTACCATGCCAGCCCAAGCTACTTCGTTTAACGTATGTCAAACAAGCGTTGAATCAAACGAATGTAAAAGCTATTTAGATGGCGTTGTTGATGGTGCTTTGATGTATCACACTGATGCGTCAGGTAGTCGTTTAGAAGCTGATGATGGATATGAGTCTCGTGCACTTAAGTATCGAGCTGGTAAGCGTTATCAAGAGGCTAACCGCAGTTTTTGTGCTGACAGAAAACCGCATAAAGATGATATCGTTTTAGCTATTCAGGAACAAACTGCTGCTAAAAACGTTAACAACTTAAGCGAGTTGTCGATATTAATTGATAGCTTGTTGGACTGTCAGCGATTAAAATAAACCATCTTTCTTAGCTGGTTTATATGCATGCAACATTTAAATTATAACCATCTATATTATTTTTGGATGGTTAGAAAAAAAGGTTCGGTGGCTAAGGCCGCCGAAGCTTTATGTCTCGCTCCGCAAACGATTACAGGTCAAATTCGCGCTTTAGAAGAACGCCTAAATGGCAGTTTATTCAATCGCGTAGGCCGTTCATTAGAACCCACCGAATTAGGCGAATTAATTTTTCGCTATGCTGATAAAATGTTTAGCCTCAGCTATGAGATGCTAGATTTATTGGCTTATCATAAAGATGAATCAATATTATTTGAAGTTGGGTTTGCTGCAGCTTTGTCTAAAGCTTTAGCTAGCCGTGTGCTGTTAACAGTGATCCCTAATGATGGCTCAATGCATTTGAGTTGTTATGAATCTACCCATGAAAACTTGATTCAGCGCTTACGTGAACACAAATTAGATATGATTTTGTCTGACTCAGCAGGTGAATCACTTAAATATCCTGAGATTTTATCTAAGAAGCTCGGTGAGTGTGGTATTAGTTTTTTTGCTGCTTCAAAACCCTCATTAGATTTCCCTGCATGCTTAGAACAAGAAAAGCTATTAATCCCTGGTAAGCGGACATCTCTTGGGCAGCAGCTACATAGATGGTTTGCTGAAAAAAACCTCGATGTAAGCATATTAGGTGAGTTTGACGATGCAGCGATGATGAAAGCGTTTGGACTGTTTAAGCGTGGTATATTTGTTGCTCCATCAATTTATCGTCATGATATACTCTCACAAGGTATGGTTTTAATTGGTGAAACAGACGATATTAAAGAAGAATATCACGTTATGTTTGCCGAACGGATGATCCAACACCCGGCAGTTAAGCGGTTATTAGAAACTGATTTTACTGATTTGTTCGCAGGTGTTGATCCACAGGTACAAGATGTTGAACACCGTAGTTCACATCAAAGATAAAATATCCTCAGAAGATGTTAGGAGAAGTGCATTGGAATTAATGAATATTGCTAGAGTTCGCTGGGCATGTCGTAGAGGGATGCTCGAGTTAGATGTCCTGTTTCAGCCTTTTGTAGATGCACATTACGAAGCGCTTTCTGATATTGATAAACAAACCTTTATTGATCTACTCGCTTGTGAAGACCCAGAGCTATTTGCATGGTTTATGGGCCATGAAGTGTGCCCTAATAACGCGATGGCTGAAATGGTAATTACAGTACGTGGCCGTCCTCAGCCTTAACTGTTTCAATAAAAATAGAATCTCTATTTTGCCTATCTTCTTAATGCTGTATCAAGCAAGAAATGGCGCTTAACCTGTGCATGTAACTTTAAGCGCCTCTTTTAACCAGTTCCTCTCTCATATTGTCCTCATTTGTGTTTGCTTAACCAGTTTTCTGTTGTGGCCTGTAAGCCACTTTGTTGGTTTGAGTATATTGCGTGGTTTAACCTTGTTAGCGGTCACAGCCTTCTTCATTTGGCATATAAACCAGCTTAGGCGGCAACGTTGTGATTTATACCTTTCTGAAACGGGAGATGGAACACTTGATCATGATGCTTTTGTCGTTTGGCGCTCAGCTATCGTGACAGTGTTTGCTTGTGTGATATTTATTGAGTTTGAATCATCAAGTTCAAAAAAGAAGAAAAGGCAATTGTTGATAGTGTGGAGCGACATGCTCACGGATAAAGATTACCGACAACTTTGTCGGCAATTAAACAAACTTAAACGAAATCAAGACAATTAATATTGCTAGCGCAATGATCAAATTATAGCTCCTGACATTTCTCAGGAGCTATCTCAATCGTCTTTATCAATCGTTATCTTTCAGGTTGTAAGATGGTCGGCTGTGGATTTTCTAATTGTTCCGGATAATCAGCATTATAGTGCAACCCTCGACTTTCCTTTCGCTCCATTGCGCAGCGAATAATTAATTCAGCCACTTGAACCAAGTTCCTTAATTCCAGTAAGTTATTACTGACTCGGAAGTTGCTGTAATACTCTTGGATCTCTTGTTGCAACATAGCGCAGCGACGTAAAGCACGCTCTAAGCGTTTGTCGGTTCTTACAATACCGACATAATCCCACATGAATAATCTCAGTTCGTGCCAGTTATGGGCAATGACGACTTCTTCATCTGAGTTGCTCACTTTACTTTCATCCCAATGAGGGACAGGGCCAGGCGTTGGGATTTTTGTTAATAAGCTTTCTATGTCATGTGCAGCCGCGCGTGCAAAGACGAGGCATTCCAATAATGAATTACTTGCTAGACGGTTTGCACCATGAAGACCTGTATAAGCCACTTCGCCAATGGCGTATAAGCCATTAATGTCAGTTTGACCATGTAAGTCAGTCATGATCCCACCACAAGTATAATGCGCAGCAGGCACCACTGGAATTGGGTCTGTAGTGATATCTATGCCAAATTCTAAACAGCGTTTATGAATCGTAGGGAAGTGCTTTATCACGAAATCTGCAGGTTTATGGCTGATATCAAGATATAAACAGTCTGCACCTAAGCGCTTCATTTCATAATCGATGGCCCGTGCGACGATATCACGAGGCGCAAGCTCGGCTCTCTCGTCAAACTCTGGCATAAACCGACTACCATCGGGACGTTTAAGGTATGCTCCTTCGCCGCGTAATGCTTCAGTTAATAAGTAATTACGCGCATCTGCATGGTATAAACAGGTTGGATGAAATTGATTAAATTCCATATTGGCTACACGACAACCCGCGCGCCAAGCCATAGCAATACCATCGCCGCTGGCAATATCAGGGTTAGAAGTATACTGATAAACTTTTGAACTACCGCCTGTAGCGATTGCAACAAACTTTGCAGTGACAGTTTCTACATGCTCAGCGTCTCGATTCCAAACGTAGGCACCGACAACGCGGTTACCCGGTCGGTTTAATTTACGAGTCGTAATAAGGTCAATTGCATTATAACGCTCTAAGACTTGGATGTTTGGATGCGCTAATGCTTGATCTTGTAAAGTCGTTTGCACCGCTTTGCCTGTGGCATCAGCAGAATGCAAAATTCGACGATGGCTATGTCCGCCTTCGCGCGTAAGATGATAAGGCGCTGTGCTTTGATCGCCGTCAGGAGTTTCTTCCTTATCAAAAGCGACACCACATTGAATTAGCCATTTCATTGAAGCTTTGGCATTTTCGGCAGTATAAGTCACCACTTCTTTGTCACAAAGGCCCGCACCAGCAATCAAGGTGTCGCTTACATGGGACTCAATTGTATCCGATTCATCAAATACAGAAGCGATTCCGCCTTGGGCATAGTAGGTTGAGCCTTCAGCTAACGGCCCTTTAGAAAGAAGAATAACTTTAGACTTTTCAGCTAGATGGAGTGCCAGCGTTAACCCGGCTGCGCCACTACCTATAACCAAAATATCAGATTGGTGTTCAACTGCTTGTTTCATAAGGTATCATGGGTGACTTAATATGGTTCTATAATGGTAAAACAAAACCGCTTTATTGGGTACTGAGACATTACTATTAAGCGATATTTAACCATTTTTTATAAAAAATTAAATTTTTTTCATTCAATATCGAACTTTTTCAAAGCATGCGAGTCTACTTTATTGTGAATATGATTCGAGCGACTGAGAAATCAGTATTATAGATTTAGGAGTAGTCGGCTCGGATGAGTGGACAAATAAGTGATCAACAGTTAGTTGAGCGTGTACAACGCGGTGACAAAAACGCATTTAATCTGTTAGTTCAGAAGTACCAAAATAAAGTAATGAGCTTGATATCACGTTATATTCGAAATCAAGCTGACATCGCCGATGTGGCACAAGAAGCCTTTATTAAAGCTTATCGTGCATTACCTAATTTTCGTGGTGAAAGCGCGTTTTACACTTGGTTGTACCGAATTGCAGTAAACACTGCAAAAAACCATTTGGTTTCTCAGAGCAGAAAAACACCGGCTAACAGTGTTGATGCAGAAGAAGCTGAATACTACGAAGGCAGTGATGCGTTAAAAGAATTTGCATCTCCAGAACGTTTAGTTTTGTCGGATGAAATTAATAAGGTGATTTTTGAAACCTTAGAAACGTTGCCAGAAGAATTGAAGATTGCAATATCACTTCGTGAACTTGATGGTATGAGTTACGAAGATATTGCCAATATCATGGATTGTCCTGTTGGAACGGTAAGATCAAGAATCTTCCGAGCTAGGGAATCAATCGATAAAAAACTCCAGCCTTTGCTGGAACAGTAATAGTCTTTATTGACACAGGTGAAAAATGCTTAAATCAGGTCAAGAATGGGTTTCATCAGCAGTTGACGGCGAAGTAGATGCTAAAACATTAGCGGAACTGTCAGCAGACGAAAACTCACACAAACAGTGGCAAAACTATCATATGATTGGTGATGCTATGCGTGGTGAGTTACCGCAGACAATTGATTTAGATCTTACTGCAAACATTGCAGCAGCAATTGAGTTAGAACCTGCGATTATCGCGCCTCAAACTGAAACTACGTCAACTCATGATGCCAAAGTGGCTACTACTGAGACTAAGAAAGACAATGTTGTGCCTTTCTTTAAGCAATTTGGCCAATATGCAATTGCTGCTACTGTCGCTATGGTTGCTATTGTCGGTGTACAAAATTACGGTCAAGACCAAAACGCTGATTCACCATTACCTGTGTTAAACACGCGTCCATTAGTGGGTACCGCTTCTCCTGTGAGTTTACAAACTGGCGCAGTGCAGAATCAATCTAGCGTTAGTAATGACAATGTTGTTGAGCAACGTCGTAGAATTAATTCTTATATTCAAGACCATATGCTACAACAAAGGTTGAATTCAGGTGTCGTTGTGCAGCACAATGACGCTATTGAACAAAACGTTAATAAATAATTTGGAGTTAGCTTGCGTCTAATCCTGTTAGCCCTTGTTGTATTGGCATTTCCTACATTTGCCAATAGCAATACTGAAAGTATTGCTGAAGAAGAAATGTCTGCAAAAGCTTGGCTTGAAAGTATGAGCCAAGCGCTACAAACCAAACAGTACAAATCCTCTATTATTCAGCTTCAAGCAGACCATATTCGTCCATTGGTTTATCTTCATGGTACGGTGAATGATAAAGAAGTTGCCTTTTTAGAATACCTTAATGGTCCACCTAAAAATGCAGTAAGAGTTGCCGATACTGTCACTTTTATTGAGCACGACCAACCCGCTTACAGTATAAATGCTCCTCGTATTCAAGGTGTTTGGCCAACTATTTTTGCAACTGATGTTAGCTCTTTAGAGCAAGGTTATCAGTTTGTCTTAGGTGGTCGCAGCAGAATCGCTGGCCGTCCAGGTCAGATGATCCGTATTATTCCCGTAGATGATAATCGCTTTATGTCGCAAGTGTGGATTGATATGGACACACGTTTACCACTTCGATATGACATGGTGAATCAAGAAAAACAATTGCTCGAACAAATGATGGTCATTGAGTTACTTGAACTTAACGAACCTGCGAAAATTTTAATCGAAGCGGAAAAACAAGGTTTACCGCCAGTAATGAATCCTGCTGAGCGCATTAAAGGCCAGAACTGGGAGTTCAGTTGGTTACCTGCAGGTTTTCATATGGTGGTAAAAGATCACCATCGTTTAATTGGCAGTGATGAATCAGTTGAATATATTGCTTTAAGCGACGGTTTAGTGAATATTTCGGTTTATGTTGCGCGCATGGGTGACAGCCCAATGCCAGATGAACTCATTACCCGCAATGGCTTATCTATGGTCGTTGAGCAAGTTGGGAACGTTGAAGTCGTCGCTGTTGGTAAAGTGCCAGCAGAAACTCTAAATCGTATTGCTAAAAGTCTCATTTTGAAGTAACTATCTAGCATGTCAGATACGCCTTCAACTCAAACTCCTTCAACGCCGCCGCAATCCGCATTGTCAAAATCGATGCTGGAAGAGGTGGCAACTGTCACAGCTTATGATCCTGATGGTTGGGTAACCGTAGAAATTGAATTGAAAAGTGCTTGTAATCATTGTTCTAGCAGTGAGAACTGCGGTACTTCGACGGTAGCAAAAGCGTTTTCAGTCAAGCGGCAGCGGTTTTCATTGATGAGCGAAAAACCTTGCGAAGTGGGTGATTTGCTCAAGTTAGCTTTACCGGAGAGCGTTATTATAAAAGCAGCTATGCTTGTTTATATTGTGCCACTGTTCGGTTTGTTTGTGGGCGCGGCAATGGGTTTGTGGCTTGGTGATTTACTCAATGTTAATGCTGATTATAGTTCAATGTTGTTCGCTGCATTGGGCGGAGTGAGCGCTTGGTTTGCTGGCAAACAGCAAGCAGCAAAGTTAGAAAAGTCTTCTACTCCAGTAATAACCGCTTATTTAGGGCAAGCAGTGAGTTTACATCGCGGTTAAAAATGTCTAAATTCTTTGTAAAAACATTAAAGTTTGCCGCCTAAACTGTCTATTTTTACACTGATTTCTGTTGGCCTATTGATTCTGATTGGTATTAACCCCTTATTCAGGTACAATTTGGCACCATTATTTCCATCATTTTAGTAGTAGTCATTTCATCCAAATGAAACACATTAGAAACTTCTCAGTTATTGCTCATATCGATCACGGCAAATCAACCTTGTCAGATCGCCTTATCCAATTTTGTGGTGGTTTATCAGACCGTGAAATGGCCGCTCAAGTACTTGATTCTATGGATATCGAGCGTGAGCGCGGTATTACCATTAAAGCACAGAGCGTTACGCTCGATTATAAAGCTGATGATGGCGAAACCTATCAATTGAACTTCATTGATACACCGGGCCATGTTGATTTCTCATATGAGGTATCACGTTCATTAGCCGCTTGTGAAGGTGCATTGTTAGTTGTTGATGCTGGTCAAGGCGTTGAAGCACAAACACTGGCTAACTGTTATACCGCCCTTGAAATGGACCTGGATGTGGTACCAATCTTAAACAAGATTGATTTACCACAAGCTGATCCTGATCGCGTTGCTGCTGAAATCGAAGACATTGTTGGTATTGATGCCATGGACGCGGTTCGTTGTTCGGCGAAAACGGGTATTGGTATCAAAGATGTTTTAGAAACGATTGTTTCTGACATTCCACCACCTGAAGGCGATATTGATGCGCCGCTGCAAGCTTTGATTATTGATTCATGGTTTGACAGCTATTTAGGTGTAGTTTCTTTAGTACGTATTAAACATGGTGTACTGAAGAAAGGTGACAAATTTAAAGTGATGTCGACAGGTCAGAATTATAATGCTGACCGCGTAGGTATCTTTACACCTAAACAAACTGATACACCTGAATTAAAAGCAGGTGAAGTTGGCTTTGTTATCTCTGGTATTAAAGAGATTCATGGTGCACCGGTTGGTGATACATTAACTCACGCCAAAAATGGCGCAGAAGAGCCACTTCCTGGTTTTAAAAAGGTCACTCCACAGGTTTACGCGGGTGTATTCCCAATTTCAACCGATGAGTTTGAAAGCTTCCGTGATGCCTTGAATAAACTAAGTTTGAATGATGCGTCATTATTCTTCGAACCTGAATCTTCTTCAGCATTAGGTTTTGGTTTCCGTATTGGTTACCTTGGCTTATTGCACATGGAGATCATTCAAGAGCGTTTAGAGCGTGAATATAATCTTGATTTGATTACCACAGCACCAACAGTAGTTTACGAAGTTGAAATGACTCGTGGCGAAGTGCTGTATGTTGATAATCCATCAGATTTACCGGCAATTAATAATATTGAAGAAATTCGCGAACCTATCGTTGAAGCGAATATGTTGGTGCCAAAAGAATACCTAGGTAATGTGATTACTTTATGTGTTGAAAAGCGTGGTGTTCAAACCAATATGGTTTATCACGGTAATCAAGTATCTGTGACTTACGAACTGCCTATGGCAGAAGTGGTTATGGATTTCTTCGATCGCCTAAAATCAACCAGCCGTGGTTACGCTTCACTCGAATATAACTTTATTCGTTTCGAGCCAGCTGACATGGTGCGCTTAGATATCATGATTAATGGCGATCGCGTCGATGCATTAGCAATGGTTATTCACCGTTCAAACATTCGTCATCGTGGTCTAGCACTTGTTGATAAGATGAAAGAACTTATCCCAAGACAGATGTTTGATATTGCGATTCAAGCGGCTGTTGGTAGTCAGATTATTGCCCGTTCAAACATTAAAGCGATGCGTAAAGACGTAACTGCGAAATGTTATGGTGGCGATGTTTCTCGTAAGAAGAAACTACTGCAGAAGCAGAAAGACGGTAAAAAGCGCATGAAGCAAGTTGGTAATGTTGAAGTACCACAAGAAGCGTTTTTAGCAGTATTGAAGCTTAATGATTAACCTCTTAATTAATATGCCTGATTAAGGCTTTTATTAAGAGTGAAGATAACGCCGCAGTTTGCGGCGTTGTTATTCCTAAAAATAATTATTATTTTTCATCAAAGATGATGAGCAAAAGTTAATTTTGCAATCGAAGTGATTTTGTATATTTTGTAACACAACAGATAGTGATTCTGCATGTTATCCGTCGGATACTCATTATTTAGCAGTGTTAATCACTGAACCCATTTAAAAGTGTAAAGGCAGGAGCTTAATACCCAATGGCAGCCCATTTTTCTCTTATTTTAGTCATCGTCACGTTAGTCAGTGGTTTGATTTGGCTAATTGATGTTATTTTCTTTGCTCCAAAGCGCCGCGAAGCGCTTGCTTTAGCCGAAGCAAAACAAGCAGACCTTAGTGAGGAAGCAAAAGAGAGTATTATACGTGAATCAACGGTTGTTGAATTTGCTCATTCTATTTTCCCTGTCATTGCTTTTGTGTTGATTTTACGTTCGTTTATTTATGAACCATTTCAAATTCCATCAGGTTCGATGAAGCCGACTTTACTCGTGGGTGACTTTATTTTAGTTGAGAAGTTTAGCTATGGTTTACGTGATCCAGTATGGCGCAGTAAATTAGTTGAAACGGGTGAGCCTGAGCGCGGTGATGTGTTCGTATTCAAGTACCCAGAAAACCCACAAATAGACTATATTAAAAGAGTTATTGGTTTACCTGGTGACCGAATTGTTTATCAAAATAAGCAGTTTTTGATTGAACCAAAATGTGACGATGGTGCAAATTGCCCGCCAGCGAAAGCAGTGAAATTAAGCAGCGTTAATCGTGGTGAGTTTTCTCAAGAAGGTATCCCATTATCTCGTTACACTGAGCAACTTGGTGATATTGAACATGACATTTTGATTAACCCATCTCGACCAGATTTTAGTAATCATTTTTATGAGCAAGCTGGCACCGCTGTGGGTGAGTTTATTGTTCCTGAAGGTGAGTATTTTGCCATAGGTGATAACCGCGATAATAGTACAGACAGTCGTTTTTGGGGCTTTGTACCTGAAGCGAATCTAGTTGGTAAAGCAGTCGCTATTTGGATTAGTTTTGAGTTTGAGCGACCAGCAAGCAGCTGGTTACCAACTTGGGTGCCGACGGGTGTGCGTTTTGACAGAGTAGGTGCAATTAAGTAATGGAACCAATTAAGAACTTACCACGTTTATGTAGAACACTTGGTTATGAGTTTACCAATGTAGATCTGCTAACTCAGGCGTTAACCCATCGAAGTGCCGCTTCAAAGCATAACGAACGTCTTGAGTTTTTAGGTGATTCGATTTTATCAATTATCATTTCAGATGCGTTATATCACCAGTTTCCAAAAGTCACTGAAGGTGACTTGAGTAGAATGCGCTCTACATTAGTAAAGGGTGAAACCCTTACCGTTATCGCGAAAGAGTTTAAATTAGGTGATTACCTTTATTTAGGCCCAGGCGAACTTAAAAGTGGCGGTTTTAGACGCGAGTCGATACTCGCTGATGCTGTTGAAGCGATCATCGGTGCTATTTATCTTGATGCCGATATAGAAACATGCCGTGGTCTATTGTTGACCTGGTATAAGCAACGCTTAGCTGAAATCAAACCAGGTATTAACCAAAAGGATCCGAAAACGATCCTTCAGGAATATTTACAGGGTTATAAAAAGCCATTACCAGAATATCTTGTTGTAGATGTTAAGGGTGATGCGCACAATCAAACATTCACGGTTGAATGTCGAATATCAGAAATAGATAAAGTAGTGACAGGTGTCAGTACTTCTAGAAGAAAAGCTGAGCAGCTAGCTGCGGCTCAGGTATTGGAGCTAATTAATAAATGACCAAAAAAACAGACTTGCCAGAAAGCTCGCCAGCAGAGCCAAGCTTGGATGAATTATTGGCAAGGATGAATGGTGCCGCACCCGCTGCTGAAGCGAAATATGAAGTGACTTTTTGTGGCATGGTTGCCATTGTAGGTCGCCCAAATGTGGGTAAATCAACTTTACTGAACAAGTTACTTGGTCAGAAAGTGAGTATTACTTCTAAAAAACCGCAAACCACACGTCACCGTATTATGGGTATTCATACAGATGAAGCAAAACAAATCATCTTTATTGATACGCCAGGTCTTCATATTGACGAAAAACGCGCTATTAACCGTTTGATGAACCGTGCTGCTGCCAGTTCATTAGCTGATGTGTCTATGGTTGTGTTTGTTGTTGATGGTATGACATGGACTGAAGATGATGAAATGGTGCTTAATAAGCTGCAACAAGGTAGTGGTAAGCGTAAAACTGTTTTAGCCATTAATAAAGTCGATAACATTAAAGATAAAGAAGCCTTATTTCCTTATCTTGCAGAGCTCTCTGAAAAGTTTGCTTTTGATGAGATTTTGCCGATTTCAGCCACTAAAGGCACCAACGTGCAACGTATTTTAGATTTAGCGGAAGAGTCTTTACCTGAAGGGCAGTTTTATTTCCCTGAAGATTATGTGACTGATCGTTCTCAGCGCTTTATGGCATCTGAAATTGTGCGTGAAAAGCTGATGCGCTTCTTAGGTGATGAACTACCTTATGATGCCACTGTCGAGATTGAGCAGTTTAAAATGATGGACAATGGCGTTTATCAAATTAATGCTTTGATTTTGGTAGAGCGTACAGGCCAAAAACGCATGGTCATTGGTAACAAAGGTGAGCGTATTAGAACCATTGCTACCCAAGCACGCCTTGATATGGAGACCTTATTTGATAATAAAGTATTCTTAGAAGTGTGGGTGAAAGTGAAATCAGGTTGGGCAGATGACGAAAGAGCACTGCGCAGTCTAGGTTACGGCGAAGACTAATACAATGTCAGCCTTGATCTCATGCTATAGCCGTTAGTCGTCTCTTCGATGTTACGCGGCTATATACTCCATCATCGTCCTTACAGAGAATCCAGTGTGATTGTCAATCTGTTGGTCGATGGTGTGGGTCGCCTTGATGCATTAGTCAGGGTAGGCAGCGGTAAAAAATCCATTAAAAGTATCATCCAGCCTTTTCAGCCTCTGATATTTCAATTCAATAGTAAATCAGACTCAGCTGATTCTTCACTTAAGTTTATTACCCAAATTGAACCTGCAGCGCCAGCACTTCCCTTAAAATCAAATAGTTTATATTCTGCGATGTACCTTAATGAGCTTCTGGTGAGAGTACTTAGCTCAGGCCAACATGCCGAAAGCTTATTTTTGCATTATCATCGCAGTTTGATGGCGTTAGCGAGCGAGTTTAGCTCAGAGCATTTACGCTATTTTGAAATGGAATTGCTTAATGAACTGGGCGCTTTACCTTCACTTGAATATGATACTCAAGGGGAAAGTATTATGCCTGATATGAGTTATCGGATTATTGCCGATGAAGGCTTTTTACCTGTGGCTCAGCAGGCATCAGCAAACGTGACAAATAGCCGCCATTTATTATCTGGTGATATGCTGATTAACTTAAAATCCAAACAACTTGTTGAAAATAATTTAGTGCAGGCGAAAGGATTAATGAGGTTATTATTAACTCCATTGTTAGGTGGAAAACCACTACTAAGCAGAAAATTATTTATTAAGAAGTAACAGATTAGCACTGATATTAGAACGATATTAGTTCTGATAACAGTGCTGAAATTAGACAAGAACAAAAATATATAAGGAGCCCACAGTGAGTGGAATTTTATTAGGCATTAACATCGACCATATCGCCACTTTACGCCAAGCTCGTGGTACTGAATACCCTGATCCTGTACATGCCGCAGCAGTGGCAGAACATGCTGGTGCTGATGGCATCACCATTCATTTACGTGAAGATCGCAGACATATTGTTGATCGTGATGTTTACCTACTGGCCAAAACCCTAAAAACACGGATGAACTTTGAGTTTGCTGTGACTGAAGAAATGATTTCAATTGCCTGTGATGTTAAGCCAGCTTATGCCTGTTTGGTACCTGAAAAACGTGAGGAATTAACTACCGAAGGTGGTTTAGATGTTGCGGGCCAACTTGATAAAATCACCCAAGCTGTCACACGTCTTGCGGCACAGGGTATTAAGGTGTCTTTATTTATTGATGCAGACAAAGCACAAATAGATGCTGCAGTGGCCTCGGGAGCGCCTTATATTGAAATTCACACAGGCTGTTATGCTGATGCGAAAACTGATGCAGAGCAATTACAAGAGTTAACGCGTATTACCGAAATGGCAAAATATGCTCACGGTAAAGGCCTGATTGTTAATGCAGGTCATGGCTTGCATTACCATAATGTCAAACCAATTGCGGCTATTCCTGAGTTGTATGAACTTAACATCGGTCATGCTGTGATAGCGCGCGCAGCAATTGACGGCTTAGCTGTTGCAGTAAAAGACATGAAGCAACTGATGCAAGAAGGTCGCAGAGGCGAATAATGGCTGTTATTGGCTTAGGTACTGATATTGTCGAGATTGCTCGTATTGAGACCCAGTTTATGCGCCTTGGTGATAAACTGGCTAAACGTGTATTAACGCCAGCAGAACTTGAAATTTATCAGAGTTCTAAAATACCGCATCGATATCTTGCAAAGCGTTTTGCTGCTAAAGAAGCTGCAGCCAAGGCCTTAGGCACTGGCATTGGACGTGGGGTGTCATTTCAGCATATTCATATTGCCAATAATGACAGTGGTGCCCCCATTGTGAGTTTTACTGATGGTGCCTTAACGAGAATGAATGAACTTGGCGCTAGCCATGTTCACATCACCATCGCCGATGAGCAACACTATGCTGTAGCGACAGTTATCATAGAGTCTTAAATCGGTATTAGGATGATTTCACTACTTGATTGCACAAGTAATCTATTAAGGCGCTTCGGCGTCTTTTTTGGGCGCCTTTTTCGACTTCTATCAAAAGGTGTTTGCTGGTATTTATTTCTTATCGGGCATTAAATTACAACTGCGAATGATTCTAGAGCTTGAGCTCCATAGTTGAAGTAGGGTAAGTTAATAGGATGTTACTTGATAAAAATAATAAGGACTCGTAATGAAATCGGCCGTTGAGCAACTTGCCACTTATAAAAGTGTGCATTTAAACCCCAAAAATATTAAAACTCACTTTGTTGGCGTACCGCTAATTATTTGGTCTGTTTTTTTATTGCTAAATCTAATCCCAATTAATTTTGTTTTGTTAGCCGAAGATGGATTTAAGATTAATATCGCAACCATCTTCGCTTTGGGGACATTGATATATTATTTTATATTGCATAAAGGCTTAGCGCTTGGTTTAACCATTTTTATTATCCCAGTCCTGATGACTTCTTCAATGGTGGCTGAATTTGATAATGCTTGGATGGTGGGTGTTGGTGTATTTTTTGTCGGTTGGGTTATTCAGTTTATTGGCCATAAATATGAAAAGGCGAAACCTGCATTCATCGATGATTTAAATCAGTTATTGATAGGCCCTTTTTTCTTAATGGCTGAGTTGTACTTCATGATGGGCTTAAACAAAAATTTAGAGCATGAAATTACGCCTATCGCTCGAGATAAAAGAAGAGCATTAGAAGCCAACCGCCGTCAGGCAGCGTAAAGTAAGCGAAATAAAGTTTATACGAGCAATAAAAAAGGCGCTTATTAGCGCCTTTTTTGATGGCGTTTGAATTGGACTAATCAGTCAACTCTTCAGTCGTATCTTCTTTAAGTCCAGGTACTACTTTCACCGCTTTAATCATGTTGTCAGAGACCTCAATCACTTCAATATTATAATTATCGATAGTGACGTTTGTTCCCGCATCAGGAATATCTTCTAGATACTCGATGATAAGCCCGTTGAGTGTCTTAGGGCCATCAATTGAAAAGTCCCATTTCATTTCTTTGTTCAAATCACGGATGTTGATCGTTGCATCAATGACAAAACTGCCATCTTGTTGAATATCAATATCCTCGCTGGCAGTGGTGATCATTGAAGTGGTAAAGTCGCCGACAATTTCCTCTAGGATATCTTCAAGCGTCACTAGCCCCTGAATGTCACCATACTCGTCAACCACTAAGCCAAAGCGTTCTTTATTTTGCTGGAAGTTAGATAGTTGTACGGTGAGCGGTGTACCTTCAGGAATGAAGTACAACTCTTTTACTGCTCTAAGCAAAGAGGACTTACTGAATTCTTCTTTCGAGCGAAGTCTAAGGGCATCACGAAGGTGAATAAATCCGACTGCATCATCAATATTGTCACGATATACCAACACTCGAGTATGTGGGCTTTGAGTGACTTGCTTATTGATTAACTTGAACTCGTCATTGACGTTAATTGCATAGATGTCTGATCGCGGGATCATAATATCTTCAACGGTGACCTTTTCTAAGTCGAGAATGGATATCAACATCTCTTGATGTCGCTGAGGGATCAGTGCACCAGCCTCATGAACCACAGTGCGCAGCTCTTCTTGGCTTAATGCATCGTTGACACTGATATTTTTTATACCTAATACACGCAAAAAGCCTGATGTGATCAGATTAATGACTTTAACCAGTGGCCATAACACTGATAACAGGGCTTTTAGTAAGAAGCTAGATGGAAAAGCGATACGTTCAGGGTGAAGAGCTGCAACCGTTTTCGGCGTGACTTCAGCAAATATCAGCACTACTAATGTCAGCACCCCCGTTGCGATTGCCACACCCATATCGCCGAATAAGCGCATACCAATAATGGTGGCAATGGCCGAGGCTAAGATGTTGACGAGGTTATTACCAATTAGAATTAAACCAATTAACCTGTCTGGCCTTTCAAGCATCTTTAATGCTCTTTGCGCCCCTTTATGCCCACTAGAAGCAAGGTGACGAAGACGGTAGCGGTTTAATGTCATCATGGCTGTCTCAGACCCAGAAAAGTAGGCTGAGATTAAGATTAACACTAGAAGAGAGAGGAGGAGTGCGCTGGTAGAAATAGCGTCCAAAAAGGGCTCCAGTAAACGTAATTAAAAACTGAGTAAAAAAAAGACGAATGATGAGTATCAATCATTCGTCATGAGTGTCAAGTCTGGGAAGGTTAACCTGCCAGAGTTGTAGTTTATCTTAAAATGATTTCAGTCACTATTCGAGCGCCAAAATAAGCTAAAGATAATAATGTTGCACCTGATAATGTGTAGATGACGGCTGTGCGAACACGGCAACCAATGGTGTAGTTTTGCCATAGCATAGCGCCGTATACTAACCAAGCTAAGATGGATAAAATTGCCTTATGACCTTTACCATCTTCAAACATATCTTCTAAAAACACAAACCCCGTGATTAATGAAAGAGTCAGTAAGAACATACCGATAGTGACTAAATGAAAAAGTTGTTTTTCAACTGTCATTAAAGGGGGCATGCCAGGGCTCATCATGGTTTTCTTGTTTTTAAGCTTATTTTGAATCAATAACAATTGAATCGCATAGAGCGCGGCAATCATTAATGCACTGTAAGCCATAAGAGAAAGCACAATGTGAGCTAAGATCTCAGGGTGGATATCAAAATGAATAATGTACTGTGGTGGTATGAGCCATAACACTGCAACTGAAATAACTGAGCAGGCATAAACCACAGGTACCACAACTATCACCTTTAAGCGGTGCATAATAATAGTAAAGCTGAAGGCGATAATCCAGTTAACTAATGAAATCACATTCGTTAAACTGAAGTTTTGACCGTCAGCAGTATAAATAGTTTGCGAAAGTGCAATACCGTGAAGCACAACGGCAATAGATGCAAAAATTGCGACCAATCGACGATTCGGCCCTTCTGCATGGAACAAACGACTCGTCACTAATACGAGTGCAATGCAATAAAACAACATAGCCGAAGCTGAAAAAATGACCATCTGGAATAAACCTATCAAGTTATGAGTGCAGGTTGTTTTTAAAAATAAAATCAGCACATCTATATTTATCTTAGATTAACATGAACCCTACCCATTAGGGCAGTGACCCAAGACTCAAAATTTAACAGTTTCCACCATTTAACTCCAAATAATTTACGAAAAATGACATACATCAATAGACAGGCCTCAGGCTAATCTCGCATCTTGAAGTAGTTTGGGTATAATAGGCGGCAATTATCGAATCGTTTAAGGTAAACAGCAGAGCATGTTTGAGAATCTAACCGACAGACTGTCACGAACCCTCAAGAATATTAGTGGTCGTGGTCGCTTAACCGAAGACAACATTAAAGAAACCTTACGTGAAGTGCGCATGGCACTACTTGAGGCTGATGTTGCTTTGCCCGTTGTACGCCAATTTGTAAACAGCGTAAAAGAACGTGCAGTCGGTCAAGAAGTCTCTAAAAGTTTAAGTCCAGGACAAGCATTCATTAAGATTGTCCAAAATGAACTTGAAAAAGCGATGGGCGAAGCTAATGAAGCATTAGATTTAGCCAGCCAGCCACCTGCAGTATTAATGATGGCGGGTTTGCAAGGCGCGGGTAAAACAACCAGTGTTGCAAAACTGGCAAAATTTTTACGTGAGCGTGAGAAAAAATCTGTTTTAGTTGTGAGTGCCGATGTTTATCGTCCAGCAGCGATTAAGCAATTGGAAACCTTGGCTGCAGAAGTTGAAGTGGACTTTTTCCCATCAGACGTAAGCCAAAAACCAATTGATATTGCGACAGCTGCAATTGCGCATGCAAAATTAAAATTCATTGATGTTGTAATTGTCGATACTGCAGGTCGTTTGCATGTTGATGAAGCCATGATGGATGAGATTAAAGATCTCCATGCTGCTGTAACACCTGTTGAAACGTTATTCGTTGTCGATGCAATGACAGGTCAAGATGCGGCAAATACTGCTAAATCATTTAATGAAGCACTACCTTTAACCGGTGTTATTTTAACAAAGGTTGATGGTGATGCCCGTGGCGGTGCAGCATTATCAATTAGAAACATTACCGGTAAGCCAATTAAGTTTTTAGGTGTCGGTGAGAAAACTGACGCATTAGAGCCGTTCCACCCAGAACGTATCGCGTCACGTATTCTTGGTATGGGTGACGTATTGTCACTTATCGAAGAAGTTGAACGTGGTGTCGATAAAGACAAAGCGATGAAGCTTGCTTCAAAAGTGAAGTCAGGCGGTGGATTTGATCTAGAAGATTTTCGTGAACAACTGCAGCAAATGAAAAACATGGGCGGCATGATGGGCATGATTGAAAAGCTTCCAGGGGTAGGGCAACTGCCTCCAGAAGCATTAGCTCAAGTTCAAGACGGTAAAATGACCAATCAAATGGAAGCCATTATTAATTCAATGACGCCTGGTGAACGCCAACGTCCTGATATCATCAAAGGTTCGCGTAAGCGCCGTATTGCATTAGGTTCGGGTACTCAAATTCAAGACGTCAATCGTTTATTGAAGCAGTTTACTCAAATGCAAAAAATGATGAAAAAAATGTCAGGCAAAGGCGGCATGAAGAAAATGATGCGCGGCATGGGCGGAATGATGCCTCCTGGAATGAAGTTTCCAGGGCGTTAATTCGCTTTAAAACTCCAAAAAAATTATCTACATCAGTTCGTAAGACTGATTATCAACTATGTGACCATAAGCCCTTTGGTTTTTAAAACAACGGATTTGGTTGCAATAGTTGAAAAATCAGGTAAAATCTTGCGGCTTTCTCTGGGGCCCTTCGCGAACACGGAGTCCCAGTTTTTATTTTTGCTTACTAGCAAATCATTAGAGGAATAAAACGCATGGTTACCATTCGTTTAGCTCGTGGCGGCGCAAAAAAGCGTCCATTTTACAATATCGTTGTTGCTGATAGCCGCAATGCTCGTGACGGTCGTTTCATCGAACGTGTTGGTTTTTTCAATCCTTTAGCTAAAGGCCAAGAAGAAACTCTACGTTTAGATCTAGACCGTGTAGATCACTGGGTTGCTACAGGTGCAGCAACTTCAGAACGCGTAGCGAAATTGATCAAAGACGCTCGTAAAGCTGTTGCTTAATAGCGTTAAGGTATAAATAGATGAGTAGTAACCAACAACCAATCGTACTAGGCAAAATTGGCTCTAGTCATGGTATTAAAGGTTGGATGAAAATCACTTCTTATACCGATTCTGTTGAAGGTATTTTTGATTATTCTCCTTGGTTCATTAAAGAACAAGGTGAATGGCGTGAAGTAAAAGTTACTCAGTGGCGTTTTCAAGGTAAAGCACTTGTTGCCTGTCTTGAAGGTGTAAATACACGTGAGGATGCGCAATTACTTACAAATTGTGAGATTGCAATTCAGGCTGACCAAATTAAAGACTTGTCGGAAGATGAATTCTACTGGCGAGACTTGATTGGTTGTACTGTGACCAATACTAAAGGCTATAACATGGGTGAAGTTGAACAGATCGTGGAAACAGGATCTAACGACGTACTACTTGTTAAAGCTAACGTAAAAGATGCATTCGGCAAAGCGGAACGAATGATCCCCTTTGTCCCTGAGCAGTTCGTCCTTGAGGTGAACGTGCAAAGTAAACAGATATTAGTGGACTGGGATCCAGACTTTTAAGTCGAGGTACAACATATGTGGTTAGGGGTAGTAACCCTGTTTCCTGAGATGTTTCGTGCTGTTACAGACTTTGGAGTTACGGGTCGAGCCGTTAAAAACGGCCTGTTAGAGTTGCAAACGTGGAATCCTCGTGATTTTACGAATGATCGACATAATACTGTCGATGACCGTCCTTATGGTGGTGGTCCAGGTATGTTGATGATGGTGCAACCGTTACGCGATGCTATTCATGCAGCGAAAGCTGCGGCAGGTGACGGTGCGAAAGTGATTTATTTATCACCTCAAGGACGCAAGCTGGATCAGCAAGGTGTCAGTGAGTTAAGTAAATCATCTAGTTTGGTATTGGTATGTGGTCGATACGAAGGTGTTGACGAACGTATCATCCAATCTGAAGTAGATGAAGAGTGGTCGATTGGTGATTATGTGCTTTCGGGCGGAGAGTTACCTGCGATGACTTTAATCGATTCAGTTGCAAGGCTAGTACCTGGTGTACTAGGTAAGCAAGCGTCAGCAGAGCAAGATTCTTTCTCTGATGGCTTATTGGATTGTCCACACTATACTCGCCCAGAAAACTTAGATGGTGTCGGTGTTCCAGCAGTGTTATTAAGCGGTGACCACGAAAAAATTAGACTCTGGCGGTTACAACAAAGTCTTGGTAGGACTTTTTTGAGACGACCAGAATTATTTGAAAATCTAGCTCTGACTGGCGAACAAAAGACTCTTTTAGCAGAGTTTGTTACCAATATGGACAAGCCTGTTTAGTCGAAGCTCAGTTAATCCTAGAACGGAGTAAGTTATGAACAATATCATTAAAATGCTCAACGATGAGCAAATGAAAACTGACGTACCTGAATTTGGTGCTGGTGATACAGTAGTAGTTCAAGTACGTGTTAAAGAAGGTGAAAAAGAGCGTCTACAGGCGTTTGAAGGTGTGGTAATCGCTAAGCGTAACCGTGGTCTTCACTCTGCATTCACTGTACGTAAAATCTCTAATGGCGAAGGTGTTGAGCGTGGTTTCCAAACTCACAGTCCACTAGTAGCTAGCATCGAAGTTAAGCGTCGCGGTCGTGTTCGTCGTGCTAAGCTTTACTACCTACGTGAGCGTTCAGGTAAATCTGCACGTATCCGTGAGAAGTTGGCAACTAAGTAATAGTTACCCGCTTGAAAAAATAAGATGCAGTGTTCGCACAACAACCCGCCTATATGGCGGGTTTTTGTTTATTTGGAGAAAATGTCATTTATAGGTTGCTAAGCCTTATTGAAAAAGGCATAGTTAGCACAAGTTTGTAATGGTGTAGCGTTACACTAATATTTATTGAAGTGTTATTGAGTAGAAACCTTAAGAAGTGAGTAATGAGCATGCAACAAGATACGATTAATAACGTCCACATTAGTTCTGAAAAAGTGTTGGTAACCCCAGCTGAGTTAAAAAAAGAGTTACCGTTATCTGATCATGCTTATCAGTATATTTTAGACGCGCGCCAAACCGTGGCGGATATTGTCCACAAGCGTGATAACCGTGTATTAATTGTGACTGGACCTTGTTCTATTCATGACATTGACGCAGCAAAAGAGTATGCATTGAAACTTAAGAAGCTGCATGATGAATTAAGCGGTGAGTTCTACATCTTAATGCGGGTTTACTTCGAAAAGCCACGTACCACCGTTGGCTGGAAAGGCCTTATCAATGATCCTGATATGAATGAATCATTCGATGTCGAGAAAGGCTTAAGAATGGCACGTGAGTTGATGATTTGGCTTGCTGAATTAGAGTTACCTGTAGCTACAGAAGCACTTGATCCAATTAGCCCGCAATACATGTCTGAGTTAGTGACTTGGTCTGCTATTGGCGCACGAACCACTGAATCGCAAACTCACCGCGAAATGGCATCAGGTCTATCTATGCCTGTTGGTTTCAAAAATGGTACTGATGGAAAACTTGATGTAGCAATTAACGCCTTAAAGTCAGCAGCTAGCAGCCACAGGTTTATGGGAATTAATCAGAAAGGACAAGTATCGTTATTGCAAACTGCAGGAAACCCAGATGGTCATGTAATTTTACGTGGCGGTAAAACACCGAACTATGATGCAGAAAGTGTTGCCACATGTGAAGAACAATTACACAAGGCTAAGCTCAATGCGCGATTAATCATTGATTGTAGTCATGGTAATTCATCGAAAGACTATACAAGACAGACCATAGTTTGCGAGGATGTATTCCAGCAAATTCAAAATGGTAATCGCTCAGTGATTGGTGTCATGCTTGAAAGCCATTTAAATGAAGGTAATCAGTCTTCTGATAAACCTTTACCTGAACTTGCTTACGGTGTCTCAGTTACTGACTCTTGCATTAACTGGGCAACTACTGAATCACTTTTGCGTCGTAATGCCGATTTATTAAAACCTGTTTTACCGAATCGCTTTGCTGGTTAATTTATAAGTAAGTTGTGCGATAGATGGATATAAGCTATGAATGAAAAAACCACATTAGATTTAGAAAATTTACGAGACCTGATTGACGGCGTTGATCAACAGTTATTAAATTTACTCCGTAAACGTCTCGATCTAGTCGCGCAAGTTGGTACTGTTAAGCATGCTGCAGGGGTGCCAATTTATGCACCACAACGTGAAGCTTCGATGTTAGCTAAGCGTCGTAAAGAAGCCAGTGAAATGGATATCTCTCCGCAATTGATTGAAGATATCCTAAGACGCTTAATGCGTGAGTCGTACCTTAATGAAAAGGATGTCGGCTTTAAGCAGGTTAAAACCGATCTCGGACACATCGTGGTTGTCGGTGGTGAAGGTCAATTAGGTGGTTTGTTTAGTCAAATGCTAAGCCTTTCAGGTTATCAAGTGAAAAGCTTAGATAAAGATGACTGGGATCAGGCTGATGCACTTTTTGATGGTGCAGGGATGGTGATTGTTACTGTGCCAATTAACGTGACTTGTGAGCTTATTCGTAGCAAATTAAACAATTTACCTGATCATTGTATTTTAGCTGATCTCACCTCAATTAAGTCAGAACCGCTCAATGCAATGTTAGAGGCCCATAAGGGACCTGTAGTGGGTTTACACCCAATGTTTGGACCTGATGTGGGTAGTTTAGCCAAACAAGTTGTAGTGGTGTGTGATGGACGTGATACCGATAAATACCAATGGTTTTTAGAACAAATTACGATTTGGGGAGCCCGCATTGTTAATGAAGATGCAGAGCGACATGATAAAGCCATGCAGCTAGTGCAAGCAATGCGACATTTCTCAAGTTTTGTGTACGGAGTTAATCTGTGTAAAGAAGAAGCTGATATTGAAAGTTTATTGCAATTCAGTTCGCCTATTTATCGATTAGAGCTTGCCATGGTAGGCCGATTGTTTGCTCAAGATCCTGAGCTCTACGCCGATATAATCTTTGCACAAGAAGGTAGTCAAGTTGCCATCAGTGATTATCTGGACAATTACCGCGATGCATTAGATTTATTGAAAAGCGGTAATAGAGATGCATTCGTTGCACAGTTCAGAGATGTGGCTAAATGGTTTGGCGATTTTGCACCGCAATTTCAACATGAAAGCCGTGCAATGTTGCAATCAGTGAACGATATGAAGACAAATTAAGTCATTTTGCTGGATAAGTTCGCAAAATATTGCGAAACCAAAGATCTAGGATTATTGTTATAAGGGAGTTACGATGAGTAACTCCCTTAATTTTAACGCACTAGGAGTGAATCTTATGACAGAAGCTGAGGTCTATACCGCAGAAGATTTATCGCTTGGGCATTTTTTATATGCGTTGATGAGTGCATTTCCGTTATTTTTTTTACCGGTTTTCTTTAGTTTAGTGATTAATATCTCGCAGACTAATGTTGCTTCTCAATCGTTACTGGCATCACACCTTAGATGGCAACGTAATAGTATTGCAGGTTTAATACCATTATTGATCATTGGCTACTTTATGCCGCAACTTTGGCTGAGTATTCCTGTATTCACTTTTGCTTTAATTTGGTTCAGTTATCGTATTTTCAAAGGTTGGTTAGGCCTAAACGATAACCTCAGTATGTATTAGTGATTAATTAATCAACCTTTGTTAAGCAGAAGACATAAAAAACCGAACCCATGAGTTCGGTTTTTTATTGTCTTCAATTTAGCTATAGATTTGCTTATACAGTACTGAGTCTGTGCTAAGTCACAGTTATCGCCTAAACAAGATGTTAAACAAATCGCTTAGTACCGATAATTTAGGTTACTAGCAATTTTGGTTACTAGCAATTTTGGTTAACAAGCACTTAAGTTAGCAGGCATTTCTGTTAACAGGAATTTCAGTTAACAAGAAACCCCATGCCTTTAACGACAGTGATGAACATATCTCTATTGATGCAGTCGGTGTAATAACTCGGCCTGTTGTTCAGGACAGTTGAGTTGGTTATCGTTAATAATGACACCGTTTGCGTGCAGCTGTTTTAAGGCTTTTGCTTGCTGACAGGCTAGTTTATCTTCAACGGCATAGCTCACATTACCTAATACAGGTAAATGGCTCTCAGACAGTACTTCAATAAGCCCTGCGAGATCTAAAGCAAGTTGCTCAGGGTTACTAAAACTTCTTATTCCTGCCTCAACTAATATTAATTGTTGGTTGCCTTGGGTTAATATTTTATTTGCTGATGCTAACCAATCTGTTGTGCTTGCCATTGTATTGCGCTCTAGCAAAACAGGTGTGCTAACAGAACCCGCTAAACCAAGTAATTCCTCGTTATACATCTCTTTACCTGCAAGGTAGATCATGTCTGCCACTTTGACCGTTTCGTTAAAGTGATTCACAGAATCAATTTGAACAGCACTCGTTAGGCCTGCTTGATCGATTAAGTGACAATATTCTTTTATCTCAATCGCACTGAGACTGGCGGTTGTAGTATCGAGCAATAATACCGCCTGAAAACCTGACTCTTTAATTTGCTTAACTTTAGTGGCAAATACATCCTTGTCTATTGGTAAGCTGACTTGTTGCATTGCCGCAAAATCGCTGCCGCCGACATTAAATTGCTTTAACTCAATTTGAGTATTTTGCTGGCGATATCGTTTAGAAAATTTGGGTGCGTCATTATCTTCTGACTGGGTGCTAATAGATTCTTTTGAACTATTAGGCTCGATCACTAATTGGCTGTTATTAAGCTGAGTTGGTTTGACTGTTTCGCAAGGGTAGCAACCTAATACTTTGATAAAGCGGGTTAGACGCTCTAACTCTTTAAGTGCTTGCTGTAGTTCAGTTGTCGCAAGATTAGCATCAACATCGAGATAGAACATTTCTTCCCACGGAGTCCCCGGAATAGGGCGGGATTCAAGTTTGCTCATATTGATATTGTGCGCTTTAAGCACTAATAAAGTTTCAACTAATGCACCTGGCTTTTGTCCAGTGGCCATAATAAGCGTGGTTTTAGCGGGTAATTGTGAAGGGACAGCAACCGCTTTTCTTGCAACCACAATAAAACGACTCTGGTTTATTTTTTGATTTGCTAAACCATTTTCTGCAGCGGTTAACTGATATAAGGCGCCGCCTTCAGCGCTGCCAATGGCCGCAACACTACTATCTTCAGCATCTATCACTTTCTGCATTGCTTCAGCACTGCTAGAACAATAGGCTAGCGTCAGGTTTGGGTGTTGCGATAACCAATGACTACATTGACTAATAGGCTGTGGATGAGCAAATACTGTTTTAATACTATCTAAACCAGCGCCATCTTTGGTTAATAGGCAATGCCCAACCTCGATAGTGGTTTCGCCAACAATAGATAACGAAGTGTGCTGAAGTACGTCGTAAACTTCATTAATTGATCCTGAAGAAGTGTTTTCAATCGGCAGAAAGCCTAAGTCAGCATGTCCAAGCTCTACTGATTTGATGATTTCATCAAAGCTTTGGCAACCGAGATCTATCATGTCTATCTGACGACGTTGACAAAAACGACTTGCGGCTAAAAAGGAATACGAGCCTCGAGCGCCAAGGTATGCGATGGTTGATTGCTGTTGCTGGATCTCTGGGTTCGCCCTGCCGTGTAAATAGGCTTGCTGGTTTAATACCGAGTCCTCGATGATGCTTTGATATAAAGAAATAACGAAATGAGCATCTAAACCGTGCTCTCTTCCTTGTTCAACTAACCTTGCTAGTAGTTCTTTTTCTCGTTGGGTATCTCGAATCGGTCTTACATCGATTTCTTTGCTGCGAGCGACATCTAAACTTAAGTCACGACGTTTAGATAATAAAGACAGCAGTTCTTTATCTAAGGCGGTAATTTGCTTGCGGGTTTGGTTTAATTCTGGCGCTTTGTTCATAATTGCCTCAATGACGACTGCTTAGCTGACATACCTTTAAACAGGTAGCATTTTAAAGTTAATAATAAAAAGCCCCCCAAGTGGGAGGCTTCATATTTCATTTTCGTTTTTACACAAAAAATCCGCCTCAATAAGGGGGCTGAATAAAAAAGAAAATAAAATCGTTCTGAGTAAATGTTTTCATCACATTAAAACTAAAGGGCTAAGGAGAATGTGTCAATCAAATAATGCTGAAGATTGTTCATATTCTGCTGTCGGGAGAGGATGTCAGTAATCATTTAGCTTTTTAGCAGATGATTAGGCATTAAAAAGCGCATCCGAGGATGCGCTCTTGGTTAATCAGTAAATAAATCGTCAAGCTGCAGTTTCCTCCTTATAGTCATACTCAAAATCATTATTCGTTTCAGCTGTTGGCGAAACGTGACGTTGAGATTGGGGTTTATGTGTCAGGCGATTTAGCTGTTTTTCCAGCTTTTTACCCATTGCAGTAATAGCTGCGTAAAGGTTCTCGTTTTTCGCCTGGGCAAATAGTTCTCCACTTGGCAAGCCTACAGAAGACTCAATCTTAAAGCTCTGCTTTTCTTGAGTGATGATGACGTGCGGGTTTATTAATTGAATATCGTGTCGTGTTAACTTTTCAAACTGTCCTTCGATGCGTTCAAGAATTGGTGCAGTGACTTCAAGTTGCTTGCTAGTGATTTTCAGCATATTTCGAACCTTCTGTTGTTTGCTTGAATTCAGATTACCAAGCTTACAGACAAAAATCGTGATCTAAATCACATTTTTATCGCTGTTTTAATCTGTTTGATTCATATTTGATCGCTTAGACAAAATGGAGCAAAAAGTCTCTTAAAAGCCTTGTAATCTTATTTTATTAGGCTCATATTGGAATAGATAACAAGGGACGAGAAATCTAAACCTTCGTTAATTTTGGTTAAAATTCACACTCCTCTTCATTCCTATATAGCCTAATTCATCAATTCAGTTCTAAGCCAATGAGCAACTCAATAATGTAAGTTCAATTCAGCTAAACGATAGTTGATTTGAGGATAACCCATTAACGGTTATGCGAAAAAGTTATGTATTGTTTATTACACCCTGTATAAAGTACTTCGCTTGTTACAAACTACGAAATTTTCACACATAAATTACCTTTCTTTACGTTCCTACCCTATGAGAGCTAGTGCTGTATCTTTATAATCATAATTGAACAATATTGATTACGTTTAACATGAATAGAATTAACGGCGAATAATATGAGTATAGAACAAAAAAAAATTAAGGTATGGGATATACCCACTCGATTATTTCATTGGCTAACTGTTGGTTTATTGATTTCACTTTGGTGGACAGCTGATAGTGGCGAAATGGAGTGGCATCAAATATGTGCATATAGCCTGATGGTGTTAGTTCTTTTTAGGCTTTTGTGGGGCATTGTTGGCAGTGAGACTTCACGTTTTACTGACTTTGTATCTGGACCTACAAAGGTTTTGAATTACCTTACAGGTAAGCATAAGTCTACTGTCGTTGGCCATAACCCTTTGGGTGGCTACATGGTATTATTCATGCTCACAGTTTTATCTTTACAACTGTTTAGTGGCTTATTCTCTAGTGATGATATTTTTACCGAAGGCCCTTTATATTCAACCGTTTCTTCTGATCTAGGTGCCTGGTTTACTTGGCTTCATAAAGTCAATTTTAATGTGATTCTAGCTTGTATAGTTCTTCACATTTCAGTCATTTTGCTTTATGCCATTAAAGGAAATAATTTAGTGACTGCGATGATTTCAGGGAATAAAAAAATGACAGATAAAGAGTATAATATGTTATCTCAAGAACCTAAAATGACATCATCAGTATTAGCTATCATTATCGTTGCAGCTATTAGTCTAGTGATTGGTTATTGGTTGATCGCACCGATTGTAGCGTACCTTTAACAGCAATAAGGCTAGCTTGTTTATTTCACATCAGCTTAAAAAATAAGTTGTACTGAGGCTAAATTGAGCATTTAACTGTAGCGTCTGTTAAATAATAAAAAGCCCACAAAAGTGGGCTTTTTATTACTTGTGATTAATCATCTATTCAATCACTGGCATTCTATTGAAAGAGACTTAGTCTTTCTTGTACATATCGTGACAACCTTTACAGCTTTTACCTGTATTGCCAAAAGCTTGTTTAATTTGCTTTTTGTCACCAGTTTGCGCTGCGACATTCAATTTAGCCGCATTCTCTTGGAAAGTGGTCATTTGGCTATCGAAATCAGCTTTGTTGCTCCAGATTTTAGCAAGTGCTTCTGTATCACCTTTATCTGAACCGTCGATAAAACCTTCATGAGGAATATTTGCAAGACCAGCTAAATTTGCCGCGCGGGTTTGAAATACGTTTAAATCAAAATCCTTCTTACCTTTTAGCATTGCGCCCATATCGCCGAACTGGTAGCGAATTAAGCTGAAGGCTGATTGACGGTATTCAATTGCGTCATTAGCATCTTCGAAGTTATGTGCATTAACAGTAGGGATGAGTAGTGCGCTTACAGCAATTGCAAAAATTTTGTGTTTCATAAGTTTTCTCTTATTTTCTAATTATATGACGGTGGTTTAAATCACATTTTACACATAAATTTGAACTGAGTGCGAATCTTGTTTGTGTCTATTTGTAAGTAATCTCGTGAAATGTTCAAAAATAAAATTATTATTAAATTTTCTTATTGCTGGATAAGAAATATTGGTACACTTTGTACTGTTGAGGCATTACTAAAAGAGAGTGTTATGCGAGCCAATTGGGAATCTGTGGTTGAGAAGGTGTTAAGTTATCCAAATTCTGATGAATTAGGAATATTATTCCAATTGTTATTAACTGAAGAGGAGCGTAGTGCTGTAGCTGGCCGCTTAAAAGTGTTCCAATTACTTCTTCAAGGCGATTTAAGTCAAAGGCAAATTTCCGCAGACTATCAGGTAAGTATTGCGACTATTACGCGTTGCTCAAATTATTTAAAAAACATGCAGCCGGAACAGAAACAAAAAATCCAGCAACTATTACTTGACTAATAATTACTGGATTGATGGCTGCTTAATGAGTTCTGTCTAACCTAAGATTCGGCTAGTTAAACTTTGCTCTCGTTTGTACGCCTGGGATTTTGTGGTGTCGGTAGCTGATTCTTCTTAACAGTACATAAGCACCATAAGTAAAGAGACATATAGAAATAACAACACCAGAGTCTTTTGGAAGAAAGCGAAAGATTAATCCAGCTGACATGATATAGATGAATGGTAAATATCCGTAAATCGATTCAGGTAATATCCCGTCAATACGTTTTCTTTTTCTATCTGTTCGACGGTTTTTAGATCGTTGATTCCAAATATGAGCGCCATAAAAGAACACGAGTAGTGAGGCTATGATTGCGTAGGGCTCTTTGAGCAAGGCAACACTTCCGGCACCTATAATCATATAAGTGAATGGCAAAATTTCATAAATCGGTTTAATTAACATAAGCACTCCGTCGCTTGTGATTAATCATAAGTAAGTCTTTTTAGGCTAAGTCTATAGCCTCATCTAGTACCTACTATTAATACACGTCATAGCTAACCGACGTATTATTAAGAATCAAAGGGTGAATAAACTAGTGTTAGCTGATTGCATTTAGGCAGGTAAATGTTAATCAACTAATATGAATAATAACGCAAAAAAAATACGTTACCCAAGGATTTGGCTAACGTATCTTTGATTTCAAACTTTCGGTTTAGTCGTTTATAGCTAAGTTATTGAATTAGGCTTAATCAGGTTTAGCTATTTTTCACTATTAGTGACAGCCGCAGCCGCCATTACCATCACAACCTGGCTTTTCTGTATCACATTGTTCATGTTCTTGAGCATGGTCGTGACCACAACCGCCTGCTGCATGAATGTGTCCGTGAGCGACTTCTTCAGCTGTTGCTTCGCGAATATCCATGACTTCAACGCTGAAGTTTAATGCTTGACCTGCTAATGGGTGGTTGCCATCAACCACGACAACACTATCTTTAACTTCAGTTACTTGAACTGGACGTTGGCCCATTTCAGTTTCAGCAATAAAACGCATACCTGGAACGATATCTTCAACATCACCAAACGCTTCTAAAGGTACTTCTTGCTTTAGCCCTTCATGGTATTCACCATAAGCTTGCTCAGTAGGAATGTTGGCGTCAAATTTATCACCAACCACTTTGCCTTCAAGTTCGACTTCTAAGCCTGGGATCAGGCCTTCAGTACCATGAAGATAAACCATTGGTTCTGCTTCAAATGAGCTTTCGATTAGCTGGCCATCTTGGTCTGTTAAACGGTAGTGAATAGTCACTGCTGAATGTTTTGTGATTTTCATAACGACTCCAATTCATAATGTGCGCGCATGATAATACTTTTTATAGTAGGGGGGAATGATCAGTATCAGCTTTTGCTTATTCAATCACATGTTTTGTAAATTCAGTTAGATGAATCAATTTCATCATCGTGAGTGAGCCTTTGATTATTGAAATTTATCATTTGTGACCTTGATGCTTTTTTAGCGTTGTAAGTGACTTATTAGATAGTTATTGAGTTTTATTTGATCAGTTGTCGCTGTAAGTGATTGTAATAGAGGTATTTTTAAGTTCCCGTCAATTAGCCTTACGTTAACGTAAAGTGTTACCTTGGGCGTTATAAGCTTGTTATTTTTGTATAAAATATAGGGTTTAGTTCATTTCGGTGCTAATTTAGATTGATGTGGAATATACATGCTCAAATAAAGCTATGTTGAGGGGTTGACAACAGGCAGGTAAAAAAGCAATTCTATTATTAATTCAAAACAAATACATAAAAATTAATCGAGTGTCATGATGAAAATCCAGTTCCACGTTGTAGCTACCATTATTACAACCACCACAATTAACATTGTGGGGGCGGGCTGAGTACACCCTAAAGATTTTTACAACAAGCCCGCTTCCCACAAAGAAGCGGGCTTTTTGTTTTCAGACTTAAAAATAATGATTTCAGGAATTAAATTTAACTTAGCGCTAGCGAGTCAAGGGAGTAGAAAATGAAAGTAATGAAATTTGGTGGGACTTCGTTAGCCAATTGGCAGCGTTTTTTGATGGCTGCGGATATCATAGAGCAATCTGCGCAGACAGAGTCAAT
Organism: Shewanella sp. 10N.286.51.B7; assembly: GCF_002873615.1. Classification (NCBI taxonomy): domain Bacteria; kingdom Pseudomonadati; phylum Pseudomonadota; class Gammaproteobacteria; order Alteromonadales; family Shewanellaceae; genus Shewanella; species Shewanella sp. 10N.286.51.B7. The sequence continues at coordinate 38,304 of NZ_MCUF01000087.1, read as the reverse complement.
TGCAACTGTGTTATCTGCTCCTGCGACTGTCACGAATGGATTGCTTGAGCTAGTTGATTTAGCTCAACGTGGTGAAGATTATTCAGCGGTATTGACGCATATTGAAACCGTGTTTAATGGTTTGTTTGAACAAGCTGCTGCTGAGTTAATTTCTCATGAACAAAAACATTTACTAGAAAATAAGTTAGCGAACCAGCTTGATGACTGGAATGACAAGCTAACAGGGATTAAGCTGCTTAATGAGTGTCCAGATCATGTGCAAGCGCAAGTGGTTGTTTCTGGTGAGCGTTTGTCTGCTGCGCTAATGGAACAAGTGATGTTGGCTAAGTCGTTAACCGCAGCACAATTTGATCCAACAAAGCTATTTTTAGCACACGGTAAAGCGTTAGAGTCAGTAGTCGATATCAGTGTCAGTAAGCCACGCTTTGCTGCGCTTCAGCTAGCTGATGCAAGAGTGTGGATCATGCCAGGGTTTACTGCAGCAAATGAACAGGGGAAAACGGTAACTTTAGGCCGCAATGGCTCTGACTATTCTGCTGCTGTGTTAGCTGCCTGTTTAGATGCATCAAGCTGTGAAATTTGGACCGATGTTGATGGCGTATACAATACAGATCCTCGTGTGGTGACGGACGCAAAACTACTTGAACAATTGAGTTATCAAGAAGCGATGGAGTTGTCATATTTTGGCGCTAAAGTACTTCACCCTAAGACTATCGCCCCCATTGCTCAATATCATATACCTTGTTATATCAAAAACAGTTTTAATCCTTCTGCACCAGGTACTTTGGTATCCAATGAGGTTGATAAAACCGGTTTACAAGTTAAGGCCATATCTAACCTTGATAACCAAACCATGTTTAACATTTCAGGCCCAGGCATGAAAGGCATGGTTGGTATGGCTAGCCGTACGCTTGAAGCCATCTCTCGAAGTGGTATTTCTGTCTCATTAATTACTCAAAGTTCATCTGAATACAGTATTAGCTTTTGTGTTAATACTGATGAAGCTGAAAAGGCTAAGCAAGCACTTGAACTTGAATTTGAATTAGAGATTCAATCTGAGTTATTAGAGCCAATTGAATTAAGACAAGACTTAGCTATTGTGTCATTAATTGGCGATGGCATGAAGACTCATAAGGGCGCTGCAGCGAAATTCTTCAGTGCACTGGCAAAGGCAAGCGTGAACATTGTTGCGATTGCACAGGGCTCTTCAGAGCGCTCAATTTCAACGGTAATTCAACAGCGAAAAACAAAACACGCCATTGCAGCTTGTCATCAAGCATTCTTTGATGTGCAGCAATACCTTGATGTGTTTTTAGTCGGTGCAGGTAATGTTGGCGCTGGTTTGTTAGAACAAATCAAACAACAAGCTGCGATGCTTAAAGAGCAACATATTACTATGCGTGTTTGTGGTATTGCCAACTCACGAAAAATGCTACTCAACAGTGATGGGGTTGATTTAGCTAATTGGCAGGCATTACTTGCAGATTGTGATACCCAATATGATTTAACTGAACTCTTTAATTGGGGCAAAGAGCAACAGTTGTTGAACCCTGTATTGGTTGACTGTACTTCAAGTGAACTGGTGTCAGACAGATATGTCGATGCTATGAATGCTGGTTTTCATGTGGTAACCCCTAACAAGAAAGCCAATACGCGTGATTATCAATATTACCAACAGCTTCGTACTACAGCACTATTACAGCGTCGCCAGTTTTTATATGAAACCACCGTAGGAGCAGGGCTCCCAGTTATCGATAATCTGAAAAAGCTCTTATATGCCGGTGATAAACTGCAACGTTTTAACGGTATTTTATCGGGTTCACTCTCTTACATCTTTGGTATGTTAGATGAAGGGATGAGTCTATCTGCTGCAACCTCAATAGCCCGCGAGAAATGCTTTACTGAGCCGGATCCTCGTGAAGATTTAAGCGGTATGGATGTCGCACGTAAAGTGCTGATCTTAGCTCGTGAAGTTGGCATGGAGTTAGAGCTTGAAGACATTAACGTAGAGTCCGTTTTACCTAGCTCATTCGATGATTCAGGTGATATTGACACCTTTATGAGCAACCTACCGAAATTGGACGCTGAAGTGAGCGCCCGTGTAGAAACGGCCAAAGCTGAAGGTAAGGTACTGCGTTATGTTGGTCAGATTGAGTCAGGAAAATGCTATGTCCGTATTGCAGAAGTCGATGCGACAGATCCCCTATACAGCGTCAAAGGTGGCGAGAATGCATTGGCATTTTACAGTCGTTATTATCAACCTATTCCATTTGTACTAAGAGGTTATGGCGCAGGAACAGATGTTACTGCTGCAGGTGCTTTTGCTGACGTGCTTAGAACACTCAACTGGACGCGTGAGGTGGGCTTATGAGCATAACGGTTTATGCGCCAGCCTCTATGGGTAATGTAGGGGTAGGTTATGACTTACTCGGCGCAGCACTCGCGCCAATTGATGGCAGCTTATTGGGTGACAGAGTGATGATTGAGGCTGCAGATTCTGGTGTTCATTATTCGCAAACAGGGCCATGGGCACATAAGTTACCTGAAGACGGTAAGCAAAATATTGTTTATCAATGTGCTGAATTTTTCCTAGAAAAGCTAAATAGCACTCAAGGTGTTGCTATTGGCTTAGAAAAAAACTTACCGGTTGGCAGTGGCTTAGGTTCGAGCGCAAGCTCAGTTGTCGCTGCGCTTTACGCACTCAACGAACATTTTGAACAACCATTTGATGAACAAGCTTTATTACTTCTAATGGGTGAGTTCGAGGGAATGATTTCTGGTAGTGTGCATTTTGATAATGTCGCGCCATGTTACTTGGGCGGTATGCAGTTAATGTTAAATACCCCTAAGCAAGTGTGCGCAACTATCCCAAGTTTTAAGCAGTGGTATTGGGTTGTCGCTTATCCTGGTATTTCATTATCTACCGCTAAAATGCGTGAACTATTACCAAGTCAATATGACAAATCAGTAGCAATTGATTTTGCACGTCATTTAAGTGCATTTGTGCATGCGAGCTATCAGCAAGATGCTGATTTGGCCATTGCAGTGCTTAAAGATGTCATGGCTGAACCTTATCGAGCAGAAGCTATTCCGGGTTACACAGATGCGCGTAGTGAGCTTGAAAAATTAGGCATGTTAACGACTGGCATCTCGGGTAGTGGCCCGACGTTATTCTCTGTGACTGACTCTCTTGAAACAGCCCAAGCTGCTCAAGTGTGGCTTGAGCAACATTATTTATCTGAGGCTGGTGGTTTTGCCCATGTCTGTAAACTGGATGAGTCTGGAACTCGTCGGGTTTAATACTGAATTATTTTATAAAGGCGTTCAAAATGGAATTATATAATTTAAAGCATCCTTCACAAGTCGTGAATTTCAGTGAAGCAGTACAGTTAGGACTAGGTAAAGAGAGAGGGTTATTTTTTCCTAAGTCTATTCCTGTGCTTGAAAATATGGACGAGTTATTGGCTCTCCCTTTTGCTGCACGAAGTAAGCGTATCCTAGGTGCTTGGCTTGCAAGTGAATTGGGGCAAGAAAGTGTAGATAAATTAGTTGAGCATGCGTTTACCTTTGATGCACCTCTAGTCAAAGCTGACGACAATCGTGCTTGTCTTGAGTTATTTCACGGCCCTACGTTAGCTTTTAAAGATTTCGGTGCCCGTTTTATGGCTCAGTGCGTTAATTTACTCGCAGGCGATAATAAGTTAACTATATTAACGGCAACTTCTGGCGATACTGGCGCTGCAGTTGCTGATGCTTTTTACGGTTTAGATGCCGTTCAAGTTGTTGTGATGTATCCCAAGGGTAAAATTAGTGAACTGCAAGAAAAGATGTTCACGACGTTAGGTAAGAATATCCACACTGTCGCTGTGACTTCTGATTTCGATGATTGCCAGACGTTAGTTAAACAAGCTTTTGATGATAGTGACATTCGTGATGGCTTGCATTTGAATTCTGCCAACTCTATTAATATCAGTCGCTTATTAGCGCAAATTTGTTATTACTTCGAAGCTGTTGCGCAAGCTAAACGTCATAGTGATGATGAAGTTGTTATATCAGTACCCAGTGGTAACTTTGGCAACTTAACCGCAGGTCTATTTGCAAAGGCAATGGGGTTACCGGTTAAGCGCTTTATTGCTGCCACTAACTCTAATGACACAGTACCGCGCTATTTAGCCGCAGGCGATTGGGCGCCAAATTCGACTGTAGCCACGATGTCAAACGCGATGGATGTTTCAGAACCATCAAACTGGCCACGTGTTGAGGCCATTTGTAAAGCAATGAATTGGCCCTTATCTTCAATCACAGGTTTAGCATTAACAGAAGCACAAACCTCTGCCGCGTTAGCTGAGTTATATCAATTAGGTTATCAATCAGAACCGCACGCAGCGATTGCAGCCCAAGCCTTATCAAGTGAACTTAAAGCTGGGGAAACCGGAATATTTTTAGGCACCGCACACCCTGCTAAATTTAAAGATGTGGTCGATGTGCAATTAAATATCAATCTTCCTTTACCCCCAGAGCTCGAAGCTGTGGTTGATAAACCCATTTTATCCGCACAAATAGCGGCTGATTTTGAGCAACTTAAAACGCACTTATTTAAAACCTTAACTTAAAAAGGCTAAATTTGTGTGTAACTAAAAAAGCACCTTTGGGTGCTTTTTTATTTTTAATATTTCTTTTTCTTTGTTTTAAATGGCTTTTTTGAAAAATTTCTATTTTATGATCTTCGTCATAACATCATCAATACCACTAGTGTAGATTGAATATATTCAATGTTTGCTTAATCTTTATACATGAGGGAATGGTGATAATGGATAAGATGATACTGAAAAGGCTTATGAATGATCATAAGCATATTGCTATCTTACTTGATGTATTAGCGAAGAAAAATATCAAACTTTCTGAAGGAGAAGCGGTTAATTTTGCGCTTATCAGAGATGTTGTCGAATATATGCAAGTTTATGCTGAGCATAGTCATCATCCTTTAGAAGACATTACGTATGATTACTTTGTAAAAAAGTTTTCTAGTCCATGTAATACACAATTACACGAAGAGCATAGGCACCTCGCTGAGTATTCTGGCGCGTTAATGTATAGTTTGAATTTAATCTTATCAGACGTAGTCATTTCAAGAGAAAAACTGGTGACTGACCTGCAGGCTTATGTAGAAATTCAACAAAAGCATATGCAGTATGAAGAAACAGAGTTATTTCCTTTGTTCGCTAAACAACTGAAAGAAGAAGACTGGCTAAAGATTAAGTCACAATGCGATAAACAATTGGTCGAAGATCCGTTATTCAGTGATAATGACGAGACGATATTTGATGAGCTTAGAGAGCATATCTTTCATGCTGACAAAAGTTAATTTAACAATTCTGATACAAAAAGAGCGCCTAAGGCGCTCTTTTTTTACTTCTATAACTGAATAAATATGCAGTTGGCTGTTTATGCCTAAAGTGGCATAGTTTCAAAGTCAAAATCAAAACTTGTATCAATGTCTTGAAGTTCTTTTAGTAGACGCTGTTTGTCCTTTAACGCTTCTATCTCCCGCCATTTACGTTTTTTGTTCGAGCTTTTTGAGCGAGTTGGTCTTTCAACAACTTGGTCTAGCGCACCACCATAGTCTAATCGATCCATGGTAAACCTCCCTTGTTATTATGATGTCTCTATGCAAATAAGTATCATATTTCTTCGCTATAGTGCAATAGTTATGTTTCATTATTGTTAAGGGGGTCTGACGGTTTAATGAAGCTGGACTGGATAAAATAGTGACATCTGCTACGGAGTTGCATGAACCACATACAAAAAAGCCAGCTTGCGCTGGCTTTTTTAGTGTTTATATCTGACCTTGTCGATATAAATTAATTAATGCATTACTGGAAGAATCTAGCTCGGAAGCGTCATTTTCAGCGCCAATCCGATCAAGTACATCATTGCCTAGCAACTTACCGAGCTCTACACCCCATTGGTCAAATGAGTTTATTTGCCATATAGCGCCCTGTACGAAGGTTCTGTGCTCATAAAGTGCGATGAGTGAACCTAAGGTGGTTGGAGTCAATTTATCCATTAATAAGGTGTTACTTGGCTTATTGCCCGTCATCACTTTATGTTTAGAGATAAGTGCTTTTTCATTATCAGGTAAATGCTTACCTGATAACTCAGCCAATGCTTCATCAAATGTGCGTCCTTGCATTAATGCTTGAGTTTGCCCAAAACAATTAGAAGCAAGCTGGTTGTGATGCTCGCCTAATGGATTGTGACTTTGCAAAGGCATAATGAAATCAGCTGGAATTAATGCTGTACCTTGATGCAATAATTGGTGATAAGCATGTTGACCATTGGTTCCTTCACCGCCCCAAATTACGGGACCTGTGCTGAAGTCAACTTCAGTGCCATCTAACATGACTGATTTACCGTTACTTTCCATATCAAGTTGCTGGAAGTAAGCTGGTAAGCCACGCAAATAGTGATCGTAAGTGAGTACAACATGAGATTGAGCATGATGAAAGTTACCATATAGCACAGACAGCATGCCCATGATCACTGGCATGTTTTGCTCAAATGGTGCGTTGGCAAAGTGGTTATCCATCTGGTGGGCACCATCAAGCAGTTGCTTAAAGTTATCCATACCTACTAGTAGTGCGATCGGTAATCCGATTGCAGACCATAATGAATAGCGACCGCCAACCCAATCCCACATAGGGAAAATGTTACTCGCGTCAATACCAAAGTCAGTTGCTTTAACGACATTTGAAGTGACTGCAACAAAATGCTTGGCTACATCTGCTTGAGAGCCACCATTTGCAAGGAACCAGTCTTTGGCACTCAGAGTGTTGGTTAGCGTCTCTTGTGTGCCAAACGACTTAGAAGACATAACGAACAAAGTTGTTTCGGCATCTAAAAGTTTAAGCTTTTCACATATAGAGCTTGCATCAACATTGGCGACAAAATGACAATTTAGGCCCTTAACCCAATATGGGCGAAGTGCTTGAGAGACAATTTTGGGCCCTAAAAAAGAACCACCAATACCAATACTGACGATATCAGTAATGGCTTTTCCGGTATGTCCTTTCCAGTGACCTTGTTGAACGGATTCAACAAATTGTGTCATTTTGGCTAAGGTCTGTTGCACTTCAGGAACAATATTACAGCCTTCAGCTATAATTACTTGCTCAGGCTTGCTGCGAAGTGCGGTATGCAATACCGCGCGTCCTTCAGTATTATTAATAATATCGCCGTTAAACATTGCTGCAATTTTATCACTTAAGTTTACTTCTTCAGCTAACTTAAACAGCAAGTTAAGGGTTTCATCATTAACGCGGTTTTTAGAGTAATCTAATAGTAAACCGCAGTCTTTAACACTAAGTTGCTCAAACCTTGAAGGGTTTTGAGCAAACAGGTCGCGCATATGTGGTAATGCTGCTGCATTTTGAGATAACTGCTGCCAGGTATTACTCTGAGTTAAATGTGTCATGCAAATCACTCCATTGAATTTGGATTTAGCCAAGTTTCTCGTTTAACATGACCTCTAGTTTTCCTTGGTCAATAGCAAAGTTACGTATACCTTCAGCAAGTTTATCCACTGCCATAGGGTCTTGGTTATATTCCCAGCGGAACTCAGCTTCAGTCAGCGGTGTTGGCGAAGCTTCAACTGAAGTTGCAGTTGTTAGCTTTTGAGTAATCGCTACGTCGCTGTTAGCTAATTCTTCTAGTAATGCAGGGCCAATCGTTAAACGATCGCAACCTGCAAGCTCAATGATCTCGCCGATATTACGGAAGCTTGCGCCCATAACAACAGTGTTATAACCATGACGTTTGTAGTAGTTGTAGATTTCAGTTACTGATACAACACCAGGGTCTGTTTCTGCAGTGTAATCAAGACCTGTGTCTTTTTTGTACCAATCTAAGATACGACCTACAAACGGTGAAATAAGGTAAACACCGGCTTCAGCACAAGCTCGAGCTTGAGCAAAGCTAAATAATAATGTCAGGTTACAGTTGATGCCTTCTTGCTCAAGCTGCTTTGCGGCGCAAATGCCTTCCCAGGTTGAAGCAAGCTTAATCAGAATGCGAGATTTATCGATACCCGCTTCTTTATAAAGCTGGATAAGTTTATGTGCTTTTTCAATTGAGCCCGCTTTATCAAATGAAAGACGTGCATCAACTTCTGTTGAGATACGACCAGGAACAATTTTTAAAATTTCTACGCCGATATTGACCGCTAATTTATCGCCTGCATCTTCTACTTGTTGTGCAACATCATTTGACTGAGCTTTAGCCCAAGCAATTGCATCATCAATGAGCGGTGCGTATTCAGGAATTTGTGCAGCTTTTAAAATCAGAGAAGGGTTGGTGGTTGCATCTTCAGGTTGGTAACGTTTAATTGCTTCGATGTCGCCAGTGTCTGCAACGATGGTTGTCAGTGCTTTAAGTTGAGCTAACGTGTTCGCCATGGAAATTTCCCTCTCAAGTAACAAAGTTATTTTGTTCAATGCGGATATTAGATGCGATTTTACTGTATTTTCCAATACAATTTGTAAAAAAATTACATAAAAAATGCCATTCAGAGCGATTTAAAAGTAAAATATGTCATTTAATACCTGAATTTATTGGTAGTAAAGCCAATTTACTAATGTGTAAAGCCAATTTAACTTAGTAAATATAAAGAGTTACCATTTTTTATTTGTATGATGAAAGTTTTAAAATAAAAAAGTCGCTGTAAGCAGCGACTTTTTAATCTAGTACCACAGTTCTGTGATTATTTTAGTACAGGGCGTTTCTCTGCACCACTAACAACAGCGTCAATACGACGGTTTTGCTTATTAGCTTCTGCAGATGTTCCTTCCATTAATGGATTATCTTCACCAAAACCAACAGCTTTTAAACGGCTTGCATCAATGCCATATTTATTAACTAGTGCATCAACAACAGCTTGAGCACGTTGTTCTGATAAGTTCATATTGTAATCAGCATTACCTACAAGTGATGCATGACCTTCAATTACAGCTGTAGTATGTGGATTTTCTTTTAAGTATTTCGCGCCTTTCTCAAGACGATCGTATGATTCAGGTTTCAATACTGCAGAATCATTGTCGAAATATACACCTTCCATGCGTGAAGAAATTGGTGCATCTTCATAGATAGTACATCCTTGCGCATCGACCTTATGAGTTGACGGCGTATCAGGACACATGTCTTTGTCATCAGTAACACCATCATTATCAGAATCGATTGGTGCAGCAACAACTGCTGCTACAGCAACTGGTGCGACAACAGCTGCTGGCTTTTCAGTGCCAAAGCGGTAGCTAAGCTCAAGTCCCCAGTAGTTACTTTCCATATCTAAGGTATTGTACTTGTCGTCATCAAGGTTTTCATAACGACGGTATTTCGCTTGTAACTTTAAGTTTTCAGTAAAGTTATAACCAACACCGACACCCACGTATGGAGCAATACCACTGTCACTGTAGTACTCTGTGTTGTAGTTCTTTTTATTTGAAATTAGGTAGTTCATTGCACCAGCTTCTGCTGATAAACTCCACTTTTCTGCAATTGGCATAAACGCCGCTAAACCTAATGTCATGCCTCTAGCGCCGACATCATTACGTTTATTACTATAATCAGTCCATTCAGCTCGGCCTAGGTCACGGTAGCCAAGCTCAACACCAAAGTAATCATTGAATAAATAACCACCGAAAACATCCCATGCATATGGGTCATCTTCGCCACAAATTTTCATTGTTTTAAGGTCACAGTTAGGCTCGTAGTTATTGATACCTAAACCACCACCAACGTACCACGGCGTTAACTCTTGCTCTGCAACAGCTGCAAAAGGTAACAGTGAGGTGAGTAATACTACTTTTAATGTGTTCTTCATCATGTATAAGTCCATTGTTATGTTACTTCACCAAAACACATGTAAATGAGTTGTTTATGACATGTGCCGCCGACGCTTATGTGGTGTTCCTATTATGTTTTTGTCAGCAGCGTAATTATCGTCGTAAATTCAATGGTTTTCCATAGTAAAAAAGCATAATGTTGTAATTTGTAGTGAATTATATTGCTTGCTTGTTGTGATTGTTGTGCTATGTCAGAATCGTATTCTTTCATTTTTTACTGATATTTTTATTGATTCACATAAATTTGAGGTCTTTAAAAGCAATCACAAAAAAAGCGCCCTTAGGCGCTTTCGTGAGTTGTTTAAATAGAAATGGGTAGTTAACGGGTCCAAACCCAGTTTTCAATTTCTTTAGGGTCAACACCGTTAGCTTTGATGTAGTTACGGTGTTCAACTAATCGCTGCAGCATGTCTGTGGTGATAGCCACGTGCTGTGTTTCATCTATTACACCTTGTTGGAACAGCTTATAGGCCATATCAATCACTAAATGGTAGCGAGATGTGCCATTACGAACGCCCATATCAAATGGCGTTGTCGTTGAACCTTCTTCTTCATAACCTTTAATTCTGAAACGGCGGCTACCTTTATAATCAAAGACCAATTTCTTAATTGTATTTGGGTAACCATGGTAGTTAAATACTACGCCTTTATCTTCAGTAAAGATTTCGTCCATCATCCAAGGTTTATTTTGGAATGCTCTACTGCCTAAGCCATTACTATTTAATTCGGTAACGCTAACAAAGCGGATCCGCACTCTTGGTAATAGTTCTCGGATGAGTACCAGTGATGCCATACATTCTTGGGTGACGTAATCACCACAACCAGCAAGCACGACATCCGGGTTTTCATCTGAAGCGAAATCCCAAACCATTACACCATCTTCAGTTTGTTTACGTGACTCATCAAGTGACAACCATTGAGGTAAGTCTTTTTTACCTGCGACTAAAATATTCAATTTATCGCGGTCTTCATAAGCACGTTCTGTATAGGTAAGTGTAGTATTACCATCTGCAGGTAAATAAGCAGAGATAATGTCAGGGTGCTTTTCTAACATTGCCCCTAAGAAAGAAGGGTTTTGATGAGAGTAGCCATTGTGATCTTGACGCTCTAGTAATGAAGACAGTACCACATTACAAGAAGGTACAGGTTTACGGAAATGAACCCCTTGGCTTGCGTATACATATTTACAGTATTGGTCTGCCATTGATGAAACGACTTGTGAGAAAGCTTCATAGGTCGGGAACATTGCATGACGACCTGTGACAGTGTAACCATGCATCATCCCAAAGAGTAAGTTCTCTGAGAGTAGCTCAATCACACGACCGTCGCGAGCCATGTCTTGATCCCAGCTCTTGATTGGCCATTGCCAAGCACGATCTGTTTCTTCGAAGACCGCTTGCAACTGGTTAGAGTATGTTTCATCTGGGCTAAAGATACGTAGGTTACGTTGGTCGCGATTTAATTTGAATGCATCACGCATCCATTCACCCATTTTATACATTGAAACACCGCGAGAACCACGAGGCGTCTCAGGGCCATAGCTGAGCTTTTTAAGATCTGGTTGCGCAAGCGCGCGTACAATTTCGCCGCCGTAGCTCAAATGCTGACGGCCACAACAAAGATGTTTAGGTGGGATCAGAGATTGAATGTCTTTATCAAAGGTAATTTCACCTTCAGCGTTGATGTCACACAACTCGTCAAATTTGTAGCTGTCTAACCACTCGTTTAACGCGGTTAAATGACTAGGGTCAGTTGCACATTTATTAACGATAACTTGATGTGACTCGCAGTTGCCTTCAAGTTTTTTGCCGCCATGTTCAGCGGTACCCGTCCAACCTTTGGCTGTACGCATTAAAATCACTGGCCAGCGGGGTTTACATACATCTTCACCATTTCTAGCACGAGTTTGAATGTCATTGATCATCTCGTAAGAAAGGTCCATGGCTTTGGCCATTTGTTCAAATACGTCTTCTTCAAGTTCATCATCAACAATAATAGGATGGTAACCTAAACCACGAAATTCTAAATCCAGTTCTTCATGATCCATGCGACCCATGCGAGTCGGACCAGAGATCTTATAACCATTAATATGGACAATAGGTAGTACAGCACCATTGGTAGCGGGATCGACTAAACGGTTTGCATACCAAGATGCAGCAAGAGGGCCTGTTTCTGATTCGCCATCACCGACGAGACAAGCAGCAATTAAATTAGGGTTATCAAGCACAGCGCCCCAAGCAACTGACAACGAGTAACCTAATTCACCACCTTCAAGTATTTGACCTGGTGCTTCCGGGTTTGCATGAGAAGGGTAGCCGTAAGCGGCAGAGAACTTTTTACAAATGTCTTCGATCCCAGCTTCATTATATGGAATTGTTTCTGGGTAAAAGTGGCTTAATGAACCTTCCACAAACAAGTTTGCCTGAACTGCTGGAAAACCGTGACCTGGACCGACAAGATAAATGAAATCTCTTTGATGTTTTACAATAAGTCGATTGACGTTGGCATAGACAAAGTTGATACCTGGGCATGTGCCCCAATGGCCAAGTAGTCGTGGTTTGATGTCTTCGTGTTTCAAATCTCTTTTAAATAATACATTTTGTTTTAGGTAGATTTGAGAAGTAGCGAGGAAATTTGTAGCTCGAACAAATTTCTTTAGCGACGTGATTTCATTTGCATGCGTCATATTGACCTCAATGTGTAAAGTAAAATTCATTTAACCTTTAATGAGAACACTGTATTCCTTAAATCGTTGCAATAATGTGGTCTTTGTCTAAGTTTTTATTAAATGTTTTTATTAAAAAAATGGGCGCAGGTTGATTTAGTGTTAATTCTTTTAAGCTTCAGGACCTAAGAATGTTATTTGTGATGAGGGGAAAGGTGAGTAATTAGATAAATGTGATAAAGATCACCTGACGGTTCAGATCATCTATGCTAGTTTTTTGCTCCGAAAAAATCGGAGATAATGAATTGAGAAAGTTTGCTAGGCATTCGTGCTTAAAAAAAGTAAAGTTAACTCGATCAAATCCTAAATAATAAATAACTAATATTTTCGCTCACTGAAACTCAATCTAGGCAGCTAGCCTGAAAAGGGCTGTTGACATAGACCTTGAGTGTTTTTATTAAAATAATACGATAATTTTATTTTGTCTGAAGCTATAAGCCATTGGGGTAATTAACTACAGGCTGACTTCCTGCAAAATAAAGTTATTCCAAGGAATAAATAAAGCAATGGCAATGTTAGAAACGATTGTGAATTTCATGAACGATTTACTCTGGGGTAAATTGTTAGTTTACGGGCTAGTTGGTGCAGGTTTATTTTTCACTGTGCGTCTTGGCTTTATCCAAATTGCGCATTTTACACACGGCCTCAAGATCCTCGCGATCAGCCGTCGTCCAGGCCGTCATGGTCTATCTTCTTTCCAGGTCTTTTGTACCAGTATGGCTGCCCGTGTCGGTGCCGGTAACATGGCAGGTGTTGCTGTAGCGATTGGTATGGCAGGCCCTGGTGCAGTGTTCTGGATGTGGGCAATTGCCATATTGGGTATGGCAACCGCGATGATCGAATCCACTTTAGCGCAAGTTTATAAAGTGAAAGATTCAGACGGACAATACCGTGGCGGTCCTTCTTACTACATGGAGAAGGGCCTAGGTCAACGTTGGATGGGGATTTTGTTCTCAATCTTGTTGATTATCTGTTTTGGTCTTGTCTTCAATGCGGTTCAAGCGAATACAATTACTGGCGCAATGACTGCGGTATTTGGCTTTGAACCTGTCTATGTAGGTATTGCCATTGCGTTATTTAGTGGCGTCGTGATTATGGGCGGCCTTAAGAAGGTTGCTAAAGTTTCTGAAGTTATCGTGCCAATTATGGCTGTAGCTTACATTGCTATCGCATTGGTTGTTGTATTAATGAACATTGAGCAGTTACCAGCTGTCTTTACATTAGTGATTAAGAGCGCATTTGGCTGGCAAGAAGCAGCTGGTGGCGCAGTTGCCTACAGTATTGCTCAAGCGATGCAAGCGGGTATTGCACGTGGTCTGTTCTCAAACGAAGCGGGTATGGGTAGTGCAGCAAATATTGCAGCGAGTGCTTCACCAAACCCAAATCACCCAGCATCGCAAGGTTATATGCAAATGATGGGTGTTTTCTTTGACACTATCGTCATTTGTACTGCAACTGCGGCGATTATTTTATTGTCTGGCGATGCTGCTGGTAGTGGCGATGGTATTGAGATGACAATTAATGCGTTATCTTCTCATGTTGGTGATTGGGGCGGTGCATTCATTGCTTTTGCTATTTTACTATTCTGTTTCACTTCTATTATTGCTAACTACTCTTACGCTGAAACTAACGTAATGTTCCTTTCAGGTAATAAAAAAGGTGCTTTACCGTTATTCCGTTTAGCAGTTTTAGGTATGGTAATGTTTGGTGCTATTGCGAAAATTAATATCGTATGGAACCTAGCTGATGTATCTATGGGCTTAATGGCATTAGTTAACATGATTGCATTGTTACTATTATCAGGACTTGCTGTGCGAGTGATTAATGATTACCGCCAACAGGTTAAAGCGGGTGAAGAGCCGGTGTTTGATACAGACAAGTTCCCTGAACTTGCTGATCAACTTGAAGATGGTATCTGGAAAAATAAGCCAGTTGAATCTGATAAGTAACTAATATTTTCTGAAGAGGGTGCTTAATTTCTGAGTATTCAGTTAACTAAAGTAAAACTCTATTAGAACAATCTAAAAAACCATGCATATATTGCATGGTTTTTTTTATTGAGCCCAGTATCATAGAGAGCATTAAAGTTAAATACTGTATGGCTTAATAGGATAGTTAACGATGTTAGTATTAGTTTCTCCTGCAAAAACATTAGATTTCGAAACCACGGCTAAAACCACGTCATTTACTCAACCCACTTTATTAGATCATAGTCAGCAATTGATTAAGGTTTGTCGTGAGCTTACACCAATGGACATTGCTTCATTAATGAAAGTAAGCGATAAAATAGCTGGCTTAAATGCGGCTAGATTCAATGAGTGGCAACCTAATTTCACTCTTGAAAATGCGAAACAAGCCATGTTTGCTTTTAGAGGTGATGTGTATACCGGACTTGATGCAGATTCTATGTCGGAACAACAAGTTGAAAAAGCTCAAAACCATCTGCGAATTCTGTCTGGGCTTTATGGATTATTAAAGCCGCTTGATTTGATGCAAGCTTACCGCTTAGAAATGGGCACCAGTTTAACGAACCCTAAAGGCAAAAACCTCTACGCCTTTTGGGGAGACACCATAACAGATGAAATAAATGCTGCTGTTAATGAGCAAGCTGATGACATTATTGTAAATTTAGCATCGAATGAGTACTTTAAAGCGGTTAAACCAAAGCAACTGAAGGCAAGATTAATTACTCCAGCTTTTAAAGACTGTAAAAATGGTCAATATAAAGTCATTAGCTTTTACGCTAAAAAAGCCCGTGGTTTAATGGCGAGGTATCTGATTAATAATGACATTAACACATTAGCAGGGATCCAGAAGTTTGATGCTGATGGTTATTACTATAGTGAAGAATTATCTACACCAGCTGCACCTGTGTTTTTACGTGAAGAGAGAACGTAACTTCAACGATCTCGATTAAGTAAATTTATAATTAGCTATGTGTTTTGAGCTAATGTGGTGTTAAACAAAAAGCAGCTAATTAGCTGCTTTTTGTTTGGATGAAATAAAGCTCAGAAGGACTACTTTTTATCATCTTTTTTGGCAAGAGGACGTAAATCTAATTCAGATTGCGCCATGATATAAGCAAATTGGGCATAAGCTGCAACATTTTGAGCTAGCGCCTTAGGATCAATCTTATCTAAGGTATCATTTGGCGTATGGTGATAATCGAAGTAATCAGTACCATCTTGCCTTAGTGATGCCACTGGAACGTCCAGAGAAGGCATCATTGACACATCTGGGCCACCAGTTGCTTTATTGTTACCGAGCTTAACACCATTGACTGTCATCGCGCTGTGTTCTACTTTTACTTGTTCAAATACAGCTGGGTTAACATTAAAGTCGATTTGATAAATCTCGCCTGCGCCAAAATCAGACTCTGCGGCAATATAGTGTTTTGTCAGTTCGTCAGCATGCTGTTTAGCGTAAGCTTTACCACCAACTAGGCCTACTTCTTCAGCCGCGTATAAAACGACTCTGATGGTTCTTGCTGGCTTGTTTGGCAAGTCTTGAATAAGTTTGGCTGCAGCAGTAACGATGGCTACACCAGCGCCATCGTCAATTGCGCCTGTGCCTTCATCCCAAGAATCTAAGTGAGCACCAATTAGCACGACTTCATCAGGCTTACTGCTTCCTGTTACCTCTGCAATGACATTGTAAGAAGTCGCTACGCCTAAGTTCTTTGAAGTGAGATTAAGTGACAGTTGAATATTGTCATCTCGTTTTAGCATGGCATTAATCATGTCGGCATCAGGTGCAGACAACGCAGCTGCAGGTATTTTTGCTACGCCGTCTTTATATCGCATCATTCCAGTATGCGCCATGCGGTCATGATCGGTTCCTATTGAGCGAATGACGACAGCAACAGCTCCTTTTTCGGCAGCTGCAACAGCGCCTCGTGAGCGACCTCCTACTGATTTACCGTAACCTTTGCCTGTTATGTGTCTTTCCGTCTTATGATCAATAAAAGCAATTTTACCTTTTACGCTATCTGGATCGGCAGCTTGTAAGTCGGCGAGGGTATCGAAACGCACTATTTGCGCTTGTATCCCTGAGTCAGGTGTCGAGACGCTACCGCCTAATGCACTAATAACCAGTGGTTGCTCAAAAGGAGCGATAATAGAAGCCTTTGCACTGCCACGATACCAAGCGGGTACTTGAACAGATTCTTTATAAACTTTATCAAAACCTAATGATTCTAGTTTGTTCATAGCCCAGTTAACGGCGATGATATCTTTTTCAGAGCCCGCTAATCTAGGGCCAACTTCTACAGTTAATGACTCAACGATGTCATAACTTAATGAAGACGACAGGGCTTTTGTCGCTAGTTGTTGACTAATTTGGTTATTCTTATTGTTCTCTATTACCGTCTCGTTTGTTACTTGTGTATCACTTTGGTTACTTTGACAGCCTGATAATGCTGTCAAAATCATCGCGGCGCAGAGAGTCTTATTGTAGTTTTTCATGAGTTTCCTTCATTTTTATTAGCTAAGTCTCATTTTTAAAAACAATCTACCAAAAAGTGTGCTTCATGTCGCTGCCCTATTTGTTAGGGAAGGCTATATTAGCCATGGAGATGATTGAGGAGAACCAAGCGCGTGATGAATATTGAATTAATGCAACAGCGTGCAGATCATGCTGTAGTAATGCTGAAAGCACTAGCAAATGAACGTCGTCTGTTTATTTTGTGTCATTTGCTTAATGAAGGTGAAATGTGCGTTGGTGAGATGAACAAAAAGCTAGGTCTAAGCCAGTCTGCGTTATCGCAGCATTTAGCTTGGCTAAGAAAAGATAATCTCGTTTGTACACGTAAAGAAGCCCAAACTGTTTTCTATTCACTGAAAAGTGAAGAAGTACGTGAGTTAATCAAAGTATTGGACAACTTATATTGCCACTAGTGGCTCAGTTTAAAATACTCAGATTGAACATACTCAAAGCGTCTTAATTATACTTACGTGATGTAAGTTATGATTAAGGCGTTTTTTTATGCTTAAAATTTATGATGAATAGAGAAACAAAGAGCTTGAATGCAAGGGATGGTAAATTATAGATATAAAAAAACCGACCTAAGTCGGTTTTTTAAAAACTAAATCACAAAATTAAGCAGCGATTGCTTTGATTCTTGTGTTTAGACGTGCCTTTTGACGAGCAGCTTTATTCTTGTGAATAAGGCCTTTAGTCGCCATACGGTCAACAATTGGTTGTGCTTCTGCGAATGCTTCTGTAGCCGCTTTATGGTCACCGCTCTGGATAGCAGCGATAACACGTTTAACGTATGTACGTAACATTGAACGACGACTAGCATTATGCTGACGACGTTTTTCAGATTGAAGCGCGCGCTTCTTTGCAGACTTGCTATTAGCCAAGGTGCAACTCCTAAAACTGGGATTAATACTTTGAGGGCGAGGAATATGCCTGCTTTTATTCATTTTGTCAATGAATATGGCAGAAATATCCTCAAAAAGACAAATAAAACTACCTTGCTCGGTTATCTTCAACCCAACTCGTGTAAGATGTGGCGCATTCTACCAGTTCTTGTATTGCATAAACAGTATTAGAATTGAAAAATTGAGATATATCCATGTTTAATCATTCGTTAGCAAACTGCTATGGAGGGGTGTTTGAGTAAAAAGCTATTAAAATCAGGTGCAATTGTCAGTGTGATGACATTAGTTTCAAGAGTATTAGGCCTGATAAGAGATGTGGTAATTGCAAACTTAATGGGCGCAGGTAGTAGTGCCGATGTGTTTATCTTTGCTAACAAGATCCCTAACTTTTTACGTCGCCTTTTTGCTGAAGGAGCTTTTGCACAGGCATTTGTGCCGGTTCTGACTGAGTATCAACAAAAGAATACCCCAGAAGAAACACGAGAACTTTTAGCTAAAGTTGCAGGAACACTGGGGGGAATAGTCAGTGTTGTGACGTTATTAGGTGTGATTGCTTCGCCAATACTTGCCGCACTATTTGCTGGTGGTTGGTTTTATGATTGGCTAAATGATGGGCCGAATGCTGAAAAGTTTGAACTTGCAGCATTAATGCTAAAAATTACCTTTCCTTATTTATGGTTTATTACTTTTACGGCATTAGCAGGCTCGATCCTTAATACCAGAGGTAAATTTGCAGTCTCAGCTTTTACTCCAGTATTTTTAAATATCACCATTATTGTTGCAGCTCTTTATTTTGCGCCTACGATGGAGCAACCTGAGTTAGCGCTAGCATGGGGGGTATTTACTGGTGGCTTAGTGCAGTTTTTATTTCAACTGCCTTTTTTATTGCGTGAAAATGCATTAGTTAAACCTTCTTGGGGCTGGAACCATCCTGGGGTGGTAAAAATTAGAACCTTGATGATCCCAGCTTTATTTGGCGTTTCGGTTTCTCAAATAAACTTGTTATTTGATACCTTTATAGCCTCATTTTTAATGACGGGATCCATAAGTTGGTTATATTACTCAGACAGATTACTTGAATTTCCACTAGGGTTGTTTGGTATTGCCATTGCGACGGTCATTCTGCCAGCATTATCAAAAAAGCATGTTGATGCCAAAGGAAGCGATTTTAGTGACACCATGGACTGGGGGGTCAGAGCCATTTTATTGCTTGGCGCCCCTGCGATGCTTGGGTTAATTATTTTAGCTCAACCAATGTTAATGGTGTTATTTATGCGAGGTGCATTTTCTGTCACAGATGTAGAGATGGCATCATATAGTTTGGTTGCATACGGTTGTGGTTTGTTGAGCTTTATGATGATTAAGGTTTTAGCGCCAGGTTACTTCTCTCGTCAAGATACGAAAACACCGGTTAAATACGGCATTATCGCCATGATAAGTAATATGATATTCAATATTATTTTTGCCATTCCTTTTGGCTATGTTGGTCTTGCTATTGCCACCTCAATGTCTGCCTTACTTAATGCAAGTCTTCTATATCGTGGATTACATATCGCTGGGGTGTACAAATTTAGCCGCGCGACATTAGTGTTTTTCTTCAAAGTGGTTATCGCTACGGCGATTATGGCACTACTGCTGCTATACACATTACCTGCCCAATCGATATGGTTAGATATGCCGATGATGGTGAAGGTACTAACCTTAGTTAAATTGATCGCTTCGGGTGCAGGTGTTTATTTATTAAGCTTAGTATTGATGGGGCTGAGACCTTGGAAGATGAAACGTCAATCATGAATGCTGATTATCGAATCTATCTAGTATATAATCAGCCGATTTACAGTAGCAGTTAATTGGCGTAATGGAACTAATTCGCGGTATACACAATATTTTACCTTCGCATCATGGATGCGTGCTCACTATTGGTAACTTTGATGGTGTGCATCGTGGCCATGCGCAAGTGCTTAATAACTTAGTTAATAAAGCAAAACACTTTCAATTGCCTGCAGTGGTTATGACGTTTGAACCTCAACCTCAAGAGCTATTTCGTCAACAAGATGCCCCAGCAAGAATTAGTTTATTGCGTGACAAGATTAGTTTGCTTGATGAACTGAATATTGATCGATTGCTTTGTGTTAATTTTAATAGTCATTTTGCCAATCTACCGGCTGAGCAGTTTATTGAAGATTTGCTGGTTAAAAAGCTTGGGGTGAAATACTTAGTTGTTGGTGATGATTTTTGCTTTGGTAAAAACAGATCTGGCACCTTTGAGATGTTGCTTGAAGCGGGTAAAAAGTTCGGCTTTACGGTTGTGAGTACTCAGAGTTTTATTCTAGGCTCTATTAGAGTAAGTTCTACAGCAGTGAGGGGGCAACTTGCTTTAGGTAATCTAGAGCAAGCAAGACGATTATTAGGTCACCCCTTTGTATTAACTGGCCGTGTTGCACATGGACAAAAGTTAGGCAGAACCATAGGTTTTCCTACTGCAAATATTGCCCTAAAGCGAAAGGTTTCACCTGTTCGTGGTGTGTTTGCGGTAAAAATGTATTGGGATGACAGCGATATTTATGAAGGCGTTGCCAATGTAGGTTTTAGACCTACGGTTGATGGGCAAGTCTGTCAGTTAGAAGTCCACTTATTTGATTTCACCGGCGACTTATATAGTAAGCGTGTTGAAGTTGAACTTGTGGCTAAAATCCGTGATGAACATCCGTTCGAGTCACTGGAAGCACTAAAAAAACAAATTTTGAATGATGCAAATGAAGCAAAAGCTTTGTTTGGCAATGATGCAGGCTGAAATAAATCAGCCCAATTAATGGTATAGGATCAATGACCGACTATAAATCTACGTTGAATTTACCGGAAACAGATTTTCCGATGCGCGGTAACCTGGCTAATCGTGAGCCAGAAATGTTAAACCGTTGGACTCAAAACGAACTTTATCAAAAGATCCGTGATAGTCGTATTGGACGCAAACCATTCATTTTACATGATGGCCCTCCATACGCGAATGGCAATATCCATATCGGTCACTCAGTAAATAAAATTTTAAAAGACATCATCATTAAATCTAAAACGATGGCAGGTTTTGACGCGCCATATGTTCCAGGTTGGGATTGTCATGGTCTACCTATCGAACTGATGGTAGAGAAGAAAGTCGGCAAACCTGGTCAGAAAATTTCTGCAGCAGAGTTCCGTGCTGAATGTCGTAAGTATGCAGCTAAACAAGTTGATGGTCAGCGAGATGACTTTATTCGTTTAGGTGTCTTAGGCGACTGGCATAATCCATATCTAACAATGGATTACAGCACAGAAGCGAACATTGTTCGTTCATTATCTAAAGTTATCGATAGTGGCCATTTACACAAAGGTGTAAAGCCTGTTCATTGGTGTACTGACTGTGGTTCAGCCCTTGCTGAAGCAGAAGTAGAATACGAAGACAAAACATCGCCAGCGATTGATGTTGCATTCAATGCTGTAGATTCTGCAGCGGTTGCAGCAAAGTTTGGTGTTGAAGGATATAGCTCAACAGTTGCAGCTGTTATTTGGACTACGACGCCTTGGACTATTCCAGCTAACCGCGCGTTATGTCTAAGCCCTGAGCTTGATTACAGCCTTGTTGAGTTTGTAAAAGAAGGCGTAACTAAAACTCTGATTTTAGCTGAAGTGTTAGTTGAGTCTTGTATGACTCGATTTGAAGCTGAAAGTCATACTGTTATCGGTACAGCTAAAGGCGCAGAACTTGAGCTGCTTCGTTTTAACCATCCTTTATCAGCATTTGATGTGCCAGCTATTTTAGGTGACCATGTAACAACTGAAGCAGGTACTGGTGTTGTTCATACTGCTCCTGGTCATGGTCAAGACGATTACATTGTTGGTCAAAAATACGGTTTGGAAGTTGCCAATCCAGTTGGTGACAACGGTGTATATAAAGCTGATACAGAGTTTTTTGCTGGTCAACATGTATTTAAAGCAAATAAAAGCGTAGTTGAACTTTTAGAAGAAAAAGGACAACTATTACATCATGTGGCTTACCGTCATAGCTACCCGCATTGCTGGCGCCATAAAACACCAATTATTTTCCGTGCTACGCCGCAGTGGTTTATTTCGATGGATAACCATGGCTTACGTAAGCAAGCATTAGGCGAAATTGAGCAAACTCAATGGATCCCAGATTGGGGTCAAAGCCGTATTGAGAAAATGGTTGAGAACCGTCCCGATTGGTGTATTTCACGCCAACGTACTTGGGGCGTACCGATCACATTATTAGTTAATCGTGAAACGGATGAGTTGCATCCAGACAGCGTGGCTATTATGGAACGTGTTGCACATCGCATTGAACAAGAAGGCATCCAAGCTTGGTGGGATCTTGAAATCAGTGAGTTGATTGGCGATGAAGCTGAGCAATACCGCAAAGTGACTGATACGTTAGACGTTTGGTATGACTCTGGTTCAACGTTCTCATCAGTTGTTGCATCACGTCCTGAATTTAACGGACATGACATTGATTTATACCTTGAAGGTAGCGATCAGCATCGTGGTTGGTTCATGTCATCGTTGATGATTTCAACTGCTATGAATGGTAAAGCACCCTATAAACAAGTATTAACCCATGGTTTTACCGTTGATGGTAAAGGCCGCAAGATGTCGAAATCTGTGGGTAACGTCATTGCACCTTTGCAAGTTATCAACAAGCTGGGTGCTGATATCTTACGTTTATGGGTCGCTGCTACTGATTACAGTGGTGAGATGACGGTTTCTGATGAAATCCTAAATCGTAGTGCTGATTCATACCGACGTATTCGTAACACTGCTCGTTTCTTATTAGCTAACTTAAATGGCTTTAATCCAGAAACAGACATGATTGCGACTGAAGATATGGTATCGCTTGACCGTTGGGTTGTGCGCCGTGCGGCCGCGCTTCAAAGTGAAATTATTGAAGCGTATGAGCAATATAACTTCCATTCAGTAACGCAGAAATTAATGCAATTCTGTTCAGTTGAGTTAGGCAGCTTCTACTTAGATATCATTAAAGATCGTCAATACACAGCGAAACAAGATGGTCATGCTCGTCGTAGCTGTCAATCAGCGCTTTACCATATTGCCGAGGCGATGGTTCGCTGGATTGCACCAATCTTAAGCTTTACTGCCGATGAAATCTGGAAGTTGTTACCAGGCGAGCGCACTGAGTTTGTGTTCACTGAAGAATGGTATCAAGGTCTTGAGTCTGTCACGTTAGAAGGTGACTTAAGTGATGATTACTGGCAGCAGTTGCTTACAATTCGTAATGAAGTGAACAAAGTACTTGAACAAGCACGTCGTGATAAGCGAATTGGTGGTTCATTAGAAGCTGAAATCACTTTATTTGCTGATGCAGATTTAGCATCGCAACTTGCCAAAGTTGCTGATGAGTTACGCTTTGTATTGCTTACATCTAAAACAGCTGTTGAAACGTTAGACGCCGCGCCAGCTGACGCAATAGAAACCGAACTAAACTCACTGAAATTAATAGTCAATAAAAGTGACGCACAGAAGTGTGATCGCTGCTGGCACTACAGTGAAGACGTAGGAACAATCGAAGCTCATCCAACGCTATGTGGTCGTTGTGTAACCAACATTGAAGGCGATGGTGAACATCGTGACTTTGCTTAAGGACTAATAATGCCTCTCACTTGGAAAGAAAGTGGCATTCGTTGGTATTGGGTAGCTGTATTGGTATTTTTTGCCGATCAGCTATCTAAGCAATGGGTGTTAGCAAACTTTGAGCTGCATGAATCCATACAGCTTTTACCGTTTTTTAATTTTACCTATGTTCGCAACTATGGTGCTGCATTTAGTTTTTTAAGCGAAGCGGGTGGTTGGCAGCGTTGGTTCTTTGCCATTATTGCAATTGGCTTTAGTACACTTCTGACTATTTGGTTACGTAAGCAATCATCTTCGTTATGGCGTACGAATTTAGCCTATACCCTGATCATTGGTGGCGCTATTGGTAACTTGGTTGATCGTTTAATGCATGGTTATGTTGTCGATTTTATTGATTTCTATTGGAACACTAGCCATTACCCAGCGTTCAATATTGCAGATGCAGGTATTTTTATCGGTGCAGTATTGATAATTTGGGAATCATTTAAGCCAGAAGAGCCAGTAAAAGAAAGTTAGGGAGAATTACTTTGTCAGAACAACAAGCCTCATCTCGTTCAATTTTGTGTCATATGAATATCATTTTAGAAGATGGTTCGACAGCTGACAGCACTAAGTCATCAGGTAAGCCTGCAAGATTTAATGTTGGTGATGGTAGCTTAAGCCCAGCATTTGAAGCAGAGATAAGTACTTTGCAACTAGGTGATAAACATAATTTCACCTTGGAGCCAGTAGACGCATTTGGCGAGTCCAACCCTGATGCTATTCATCATATGGATAGAAGCCGTTTCCCTGCGGATATGGAGCTTGAACCAGGTGTAATCGTCAGTTTTGGCGGCCCAGGTGGAAGCGAAATCCCTGGCATGGTCAGAGAGATTGCCGGTGATTCAATTACTGTAGATTTAAATCATCCACTAGCAGGTCAGAAAGTGACTTTCGAACTTGATGTGGTAGAGGTACTTTAAGATGCTTAAAGTTGATCCGACGTCTCCTGAACTTAATATATTGCTTGCTAATCCAAGAGGATTTTGTGCTGGTGTAGACCGTGCCATTAGTATTGTTGAGCGCGCATTAGAGTTATTTGAACCGCCGATTTATGTTCGTCATGAAGTCGTCCATAATCGTTACGTGGTTGAAAATCTAAAAGATCGCGGTGCAATATTTGTCGATGAACTTGATGAAGTACCTGATAACTGTATTGTTATTTTCAGTGCTCATGGTGTTTCTCAAGCTGTTAGGCAAGAAGCCAAAAGTCGTGGACTAAAAGTGTTTGATGCAACTTGTCCTTTAGTGACCAAAGTTCATCTTCAAGTGACTCGTGCAAGTCGCAAAGGGATTGAATGTATTTTGATTGGCCACGAAGGTCATCCGGAAGTTGAAGGCACCATGGGTCAGTATGACAATGCTGAAGGTGGTGTTTATTTAGTTGAATCGCCTGAAAGTGTTGCTCAGTTGAAAGTGAATGACCCTGATAACTTGTGCTTTGTCACGCAAACCACGCTTTCTGTTGATGACACATTAGATATTATCGAAGCATTAAAGGCTAAGTTCCCGTCAATTGAAGGGCCGCGTAAAGATGATATTTGCTATGCAACACAAAATCGTCAAGATGCTGTGAGAACGATGTCATCTGATGCTGATTTATTCATTGTTGTAGGCTCAAAGAACAGTTCTAACTCAAATCGATTACGAGAATTGGCTGAAAAAACGGGCACTAAAGCCTATTTAGTAGATACCGCCGCTGATGTTGATGAAGCATGGTTTACTGGTGTCGTTAAGGTTGCAGTGACTGCGGGCGCTTCTGCCCCCGAAGTGCTTGTTCAGCAAGTAGTGGATGCTATTGCCAAATTTGAACCTTCAGTTATTACAGAAGTTGAAGGCCGTAAAGAAGACACTGTTTTTGCAGTGCCTGCTGAATTAAGATAATCCTGCAACTTTTTATCTAAATTTCATATCGTTACTAAAGCCGTAAACCCTCTGGGTTTGCGGTTTTTTTATGCCTACAACTATTGGACTATTTCTTAGGCTATACTGTAAAGATCGCTAAAATTAATCATTAACTAATATTTAGTATACAATAAGTGACCTTTTTGTTTACATCTTGCTCGACTATTAATATGCAGTATAGTATTTTGTATCTAAGTTTAGGATTTTAAACAAATATTTTTAATTGTCATGTCAAAGATATGGCAATCGATGGAGGTTTGACACATATGTCAGCTAAAAGGAATGGATTTTCCTTAATTGAGGTCATGGTTTCGTTAGTCATTTTAACTGTAGGGCTGGTGGGTATTTTTAACCTACATATTGTTGCTAAACGTGGTAGTTACGAGTCTTTTCAGCAAACTCAAGCTTCGTATTACGCCAACGATATTATAAATAGAATGAGAATGAACCGTAGCGAGCTTATCAATTATCAAGGTACTTACTCGGGCATTTCATCTGCACCTGCAAAGTCGTGCGATGTCAATGTTGGTGGTAATAGTATTTGCACAAGTGTTGAGACGAGAGTTTGGGATCTCTATCAATGGGAAAGGATGTTTCAAGGGGACAATGAAAAGTCTTCAGGAACCAACGTTGGGGGGCTTGACACTTCTGTCGCTTGTATTGATGTTAGCGGGCGCGATGTAACTGTAGTTGTTACATGGCGTGGAGTAAGAGCATCATCCGATGGTTTGTCAGAAGCTGGTACTTTTGCGAAAAGTTGTGGTTCTTCAAGTGATAGGCGTCGAGCTTTAGTTCTTGAAACGGCAATTATATAGGGAAAAATAATGCCAAAAAAGCTGAAAATACAGGCTGGTTTGTCGCTTGTTGAATTAATGGTAACTATGTTGATCAGTTTATTTCTAACTGTTGGCATTTTTACCATGTTTAACATGTCCTCAAGTAATGTTACTTCTACGAGCCAATTTAATCAATTACAAGAAAATGGGCGGATAGCATTATCCATTATTGAACGAGACATGAGTCAATTAGGTTTTACTGCAGATATAACAGGCACTGATTTAAACTTTGGTGTGAATACAAGAGTTTCAGCAACAGCTGTAGCAAATGATTGTATTGGGGCTGGAGCCAATAACGCTAGTTTCCCAAATAATCAACCAGCTCATTTTAGAAGACTTTGGGGATATGAAGTTGGTGTTAGTGCTGAGAGCTTAGCTTGCATTACACCTAAATCCAATACTGATGTAGTTCAACTTAAGCGATTAGTTGGTCCATCTGTATTAGCCGCAAGCATGAATGCTACTCGTTATTATGCTGCTGCGACTTCAAATGAAATAGAATTCTTCAACGGTAATGTAGCCCCACCATCTTTACTAAATAGTCGAATCTGGGAATATCAACATCATGTGTATTACATAGAAACAGATGGTGATATACCAATATTAAAACGCCGAACACTTTCGATTGCAAATGGTATGAATAACGATGAGCAATTGGTAGAAGGCATTGATAATATGAGAGTTATGTATGGGTTTGATAGTAATGGTGATGATACTGCTGATAGTTATATGCCTGCACAAAATGTTACCACATTAATGTGGGATAACGCTTTCTTTCAAAGGCTTGTATCGTTAAGAGTATATTTGTTAGTTCGTACGGCTAATGAAGACAAGAAATATACTAATGACGTGACATATCAATTAGGTGATAAAACAGTTGGACCTTTAAATGATAATTATCGTCGGAAAGTGGTTTCAACAACTGTAGTTTTAGAAAACCCAGTTCTAATACGCAATTAATTTTTCGTATTAATAACAAAAATTAACTTGATATGAAGGGCTATTGAGGCTGAGTGTCAATTTATTAGGTGAAAAAATGCAAAACTCAATAAAAAAGCAGCAGGGAGTAGTACTATTTTTTTCATTAATAGTGCTTGTAATCATGACTGTGATTGGTGTTGCTCTAGCTGTCAATTCAACCCAGTCGCTAAGGATGTCTGGCGCGGGTTCTGAGCGAATTGAAGCTATGGTTTCTGCACAAGGCGGTCAAGAGAAAATGATTGCAGATAATAGTGGAGCGACAATGGCTAATATGGTTGCCGAGACAGTTATGAATGATGCAGCTTTGGGGGTAGTCAATACTGTTACTCCTATGACCGTAGGGGTCGGTGATGATGATTGTCAACGTTCGCCTAAAGCAAATTCTGCCAATATGATTAAATGTAAAAGGCTTGAAGTGTCTAGCTCAGCAAATTTTGGCCGCAGTAATTTAGGCCGAGTAACCATTGTTTTAGGTTTTGAACAAGAAGTGTTGTCAGGGAGTTAACCATGATGAAATATATATTAGGTACATTATTTTTCGCTGTAATTTGCATTTGTGCAAATAGCTTTGCTGATGACACAGAGTTATATGTCTTTGAATCTACTGCGCGTTCAGGTTCAAGACCTCAAGTATTAATTATTTTTGATACTTCTGGCAGTATGGGGACCAATTTTACAACAGATGAACCTTATGATCGAGGTGATGAAAATGTCAGCGATAACGGATCTTTATTAACTTCGACTAAGCTATTTTTTACCCGAAGCAGTACAGATATTCCCACTGCGTCAAGTGAACAATTTTTTTTACATGGGGTAAATGGCTGTGATGTTGGTGAACAATATTTAGAAGATTACGGCATGTTTACTGGTTATATTCGTGAACATAAATACATTGGGGAAAATGGAACTTGGTCAGAGTTGCCGCTAACTGATGGCTCAGGGATTCAACAGGTAGATTGTTATGAAGATATCGCAGAAGGGGTTTATTATAACAACAATACTAATTTTTTAGGCTTCCCTGTAGATGGTCTTGGGACTAGTGCAGATCCAATTAGATATACTGCAGCGGACAACAGTTCAAGTGAGACGGAACTAGAAACGGCTATTGAAAAAGCCAAATTAACAAATTTTGGCATTGGGCAACCGATTACATTATATACCGAGAAATATATAAATTGGTATCACAGCACTAAAACTCAAAAAAGCTATTCTAGAATGGATATTGCTCAACGCGTTATTGAGGATACGATCGTTACAACGCCAGGAGTTGATTTTGGATTATCAGTGTTTAATAGAAATGACTCTGATGGCACAAGAAGTGGTGGTCGTATTGTTTATGGTATTTCTCAGACAACAGAAGAGAACAAGGGGACATTGCTTTCGACGATTGGTGATTTAAATGCCAATGGGTACACGCCACTTTGTGAGAACCTATATGAGGCATATAGATATTTTGCAGGTAAGAGTGTTTACTATGGTAATGATGACCCAAATAGAACCCCACTTCGAGATACGAGCGAAACAGTCGAAAAAAATGGTAGTTATGTTTCGCCATTTGTTGGAAAACAATGCCAAGACAAAGCTTATGTGATTTATGTAACAGATGGTGAACCAACTCGTGATAACAATGCCGATGATAAAGTTTTAGCACTTAGTGGAGTTACCACTGCTGATAAATATAGTGGTAATTATCTACCTGCGTTAGCTGGTTGGATTAGCGATAATGATGTAAATACTAATTTAGACGGTACGCAAACAATCAATACTTATACTATTGGTTTTAGTTCTGGTGCAGCAAGTGCAGCTCCGATTCTTAAAGAAACAGCATTAAGAGGAAACGGTGCTTATTATTCAGCAGCTGATGCGCAAAAACTACAAGAAGCTTTACAGGCTATTTTCTCTAATATTCTAGAGACAAATTCTAGTTTTACCTCTCCTTCTATTTCGAGTAACAACTTTGATAGAACGCAAACACTTGACTCTGTTTATTACGCAATGTTTTTACCGAATAAGGGGCCTCGCTGGTTCGGTAATCTAAAAAAATTCAAAGTGACAGGTTCTGGAGATGTAGTTGATCAAGATGGAAACAATGCCATTGGAGAAGATGGGAACCTAAAAGCTTCAGCATGTTCCTATTGGACTGCTAAATCCGTTTGTGAAGCCACTAGTGGTGGTGGTGATGGTAATGATGTTGCAATAGGTGGTGCGGCTTTAATGCTGCAAAATACATCTAGTAGAACTTTATACGGAAATTTTGGTTCGGGTGGCGGACTTGAAGCATTCTCTAAATCAAACGCGAGTAATAGCCCAGGTATATCAGGTGATAATGAACTTGCATTATTTATGGGAGTTGATGAATCTGAGCTAACTAAATTATTTGACTGGGCTGCGGGTATTGATGTTGATGATGAAAATACTAATAGCTCTAGTTCTGACATTCGTCCAGATATTATGGGTGATCCATTACACTCTAAACCATTAGCTATTAACTATGGCACAGATGGTTCTCCAGATGTAAGGGTATTGGTTGGTACCAATCAAGGCTTTTTACATATGTTCAAAGATAAAGGTGATGAAGTAGAAGAAACTTGGGCATTTATGCCTCAAGAGTTACTTCCAAACCTAAGAGAGCTCAGAGCTAACGTGCCTACAGGAGTTCATTCTGTTTATGGTATGGATAGTTCTCCTGTTGCTCATGTAAAAAGGACCGCAAGTGGAGCTGTTGAAAAAGCATGGCTATATGTTGGAATGCGTCGAGGAGGAAAATCTTATTATGCCCTTGATATCACGAATCCTGATTCACCGACATTTATGTGGAAAGTAGATCCTGATTCTCAAGGTATGTCTGAAATGGGCCAATCTTGGTCAGAGCCCGTTATTACTTATATCCCAGGTTTCCCTTCAGGGAATACTTCAGCTGATACAGCATCACCTGTTGTTATCATTGGTGGAGGGTATAATCCTTCAACTAAGGATGGCGATGGGGTTGGATCTGATGATACTAATGGTCGTAGTGTTTATGTTTTAAATGCAGAAACAGGAGCATTAGTACATCACTTTGGTAGTGAGGCTGGTACAAATAAAACCAAGCTCGATGGAATCGTTGATAGTATCCCAAATAGCATAGCCGTCCTAGATAGTAATAACGACAGGTTAGCCGATAGACTATATGCGACAGATACAGGTGCTAATATTTGGAGAATGGATTTACCAGGTGGCTCACCAGATGATTCTACTACCCCATGGACTGCCCATAAATTTGCCAGTTTAGGAGGGTCTTCACAAAGTAATGATAGACGTTTCTTCGCTGAGCCAGCAGTAGCACAAACAGTGTTTACTAATATTTCAGATGTTACAGTTAGTACTCCTGATGGTTCTAGTACAATTCGTTCTTATCAAAATGTTCCATATGATGCAGTTACAGTTGGAACAGGGCATCGACCTCACCCACTAGATACCTCTCGTGCAGATAAGTTTTTTGTTGTACAAGACAGAAACGTTGTCACTAAATCATTTACTGGCGCTACAGGTAGTGAGATACCTGATGTATTAGATTTGTCTAACTTGTACGATGTAACTAGTGCCGCTCCTTCTACTGAGGATGATAATGTTGCATTTGGTAAAAAACGAGGTTGGTATTACAGTTTTGGTGGAGCTGGTGAAAAAAGCCTTTCTGCATCAACAATTGTCCAAGGGAGAGTATTTTTTACTTCTTACTTACCAGGTGAAGCGACATCGTCTAATCAATGTTTAGTCTCTGGTAAAGGCCGTTTGTACGGCTTTGATCTTCATAAAGGGACTCGCTCTTACACAAAAGAGTATTTAGAGATGGGTGATAGAGTTCCTGATACTCCTCAGCTTGTTGTTCCACCGAATGGCGATGGCGAAAGTTATATGTACCTTATTGGTATCGGCGCTGCGGGAGATGAAATGGAAAAGGCTGATGATCCTAGTGATGATGGCTGTGCACAAGGTGATGATAAATGTATCGGTGGCGGTTTAGGTGTGAATAAAATTTATTACCATATAGATGAGTAGATTGATGAGAAATGAAAATGGTTTTACATTAATAGAAGTTATGATTGCTGTGGTTATTATTGGCATCCTATCTTCTATAGCTTACCCAAGTTATACCCAGTTTGTGGCTAAAGGAGCTAGGGCCGATGGTTTAGCGGGTTTAATGGATGTTGCCAACAGGCAAGAACAATTCTATTTAGATAACCGTAAATATACGACTGACATGACTAAGCTAGGATTAAATGCAGATCCTTGGGTTGTCGACAATACGTATTATTCAATTGATGCAGTCGTTGTTAACGATACTGATTTCACTTTAACAGCATCTGCAAAAGGTACCCAAGTAACACGTGATCCTAATTGTGTCTCAATAACATTGAATGCTACGGGCATTAAGTTGCCAAAGGAGTGTTGGAAATGATTCGCTTAATGATTGGTATTTTATGTACTTTATATTGCTTTTCTCTTGTTGCTGAGGAACAAGAACAGACAAGCACTTATAAATGTTTTATAGAAACAAGCTATGGAAATGACATAGCCATGTTTACTTGGTTTGCAAGTCAAAAAGTTGAAGCACAAGCTTCAATATTGACTCTAGAAGTGAGTACTGTTTCAGGCAAGCGTGCAGTAGTTAGAGGCGTTGAACAGTGTGTAATGACTAGTGAAATGTTTAAATCCAAACAAGCTCGTAAAATGGATGAAGAAATAAGTAGTTATTAAAGTTAGTTAGTCTAATTATTGATAAAAAACCTTCCTACATTATAAGGTGGGAAGGTTTTTATTATAAATACGTAGAGTAAAATCTGTATTGGTTTATAAAAAATACATCTGAATTAGAAATAACCCTTTGAATTGTTACTTATTGGCAGGTAACAGCAGTTTCTATATTTGAAATGCGCCCTGAAACACCAATGGTAATTCCCCTAGAATCCGCATGTGTTTTCTTTCCTGGGCAATATATAATATTACCCGTTTGACTAAGGTTCATTAAACCATCCGCATTAAATGTGTATCGGCTTAATGATGAAGAAATAAAGTCATCACTATTAAACCCTTCAACACTTCTAAGCACAGTATCTTGAATTCCATTGGTACTATCTAATGAACCTAATGTACCGTTATCGATGAATATACTGAATCCTTGGGTCCAATCTGAATCGCAACTCGTACCATTAAAAGGGCATACTGACACTCTGCTGCCGTAGCTAACAGCCTGACTGCGAGCAAATTGCATGCTCGAATTGATCTTACTGATATTACTATTAGCACGTTGGCCTTCATAAAGAGAAACTAACGATGGAACACCTACAGTTAACAGAATAGCTGCAACAGCCACAGTTACCATTAATTCAACAAGTGTAAATCCTTTCAAATCATGCTTCATTTTTTATTATCCTTGGTAATGTTATATCAGTATAACCAAGAGAATAAATAAAATCAGCGAATTGTTAACAGATGTGGACGGTTGTAATTACTTGCAGCTGATATTATTTTTAGTCGAATAACGTACTCTACCTGCTTGATTGACAATTATAGCTTTTGAGTACGGGCTATCGATAGTCTCTGGGCAGTATGTCAAGGTTCCGTTTGTGCCTGATGCTAAGCCATCGGGCTGATATCTAACGGCAAGTCTATTATATTGAATGATGTCTTCTTCATGAAACTGACTTACTTCAAGCATGATGACATCATTGGTATTTACTTGGTTAGTTTTACCTGAATCAATAAACACTGAAAACCCGCTATTCCAATCATCTCCGCATTTATTATTAAGTAAGGGGCATACCGTCACCCTTGTTCCGTATGTTATGGCAATATTTCTAGCAAATTGCATAGCTTGTTGTATGGTTTGAAGGTTACTTTCAACTCTAAGTTGCTGCTGTAGGGATTTAAAGGAGGGGAGTGCAATAACTGATAGTAAACTGAATATAGTTAATGTGATCATTAGCTCAACTAAGTTAAATCCAAAGCTCTGGCGATTGTTTATCATATTTTCATCCTTGATATATGGAGGTACCGCATCCTGCAGTATCGGGATTAACTATAGTTCGAAATTTGATGTTTAACTGAAAATTATAATCATAAAATAAATCTAATATCCGGCTGTAACTTAGTGTTCTTTCAAGTAGTATTAATAAAATTATAAATTTTGATAAAAACTCTAAAAGTTACATTGTCTTAAATGATTAGCTTTGAGAATAATTAGGAGTGAGTTGATGAAAAAAGTAGAAGCCATTATTAAGCCCTTTAAATTGGATGATGTGCGTGAGTCACTTGCGGAAATAGGCATTACTGGCATGACAGTATCGGAAGTCAAAGGTTTTGGCCGCCAAAAAGGACATACTGAGCTTTATCGCGGTGCGGAATATATGGTCGACTTTCTTCCTAAAGTTAAAATTGAATTAGTGATCCAAGATGAGCAATTAGAGCAGGCGATTGAAGTGATTGTCGATACCGCACGAACAGGTAAGATTGGTGATGGTAAGATTTTTGTCACTGATGTTGAGCGTGTTATTCGTATCCGTACTGGTGAAGAGAACGAAGAAGCGGTTTAATTTGCTTTTAGAATCTATTTAACGATAAAAAAGCCTCTAACAGATAATCTGTAGAGGCTTTTTAAATCTGGATATTACAGCATTATTTAACCAAGCTTAACGCATCGATGATGAATCTCGAATCACAGGTTCTGGTGTAAATACCATCGACTTCTTATCCACTGTTTCTTTACTATTTGCTATCAGAAGTTCGGTGGCAACTTTTGCAATTTTCACGTTAGGTTGATGTACTGTCGTCAATTTAGGCCAGGTTTGACGTGAAAATGGACTGTCCTCAAAACCTACAATTGACAGATCCTTTGGGATATCTAGCCCAGCTAATCTTGCTGCAAATAATGCTCCTGCCGCGATTTCATCGTTACAAGCAACAAGCGCAGTTGGCCGTTTAGGTAAATTAATAAGCTTGTTTGCACCTTCGACCCCTGATTCAAATGAATATTGCCCATCTAAAACCCAGTCGTTAACTACTGCTAACTGATTTAGTCTTAATGCATCTTTAAAACCAGTTAAACGTTCTTTAGTTGATTCATGGTGCTGATCACCGCTTAAAAAGCCGATATCAGAATGCCCCATGTCGATAAGGTGTTGAGTAATTTCTAATGCACCATGTTTATCATTGACGAGTACAGTAAGCCCGTTTTCTGCATCAGTGCTTTCGCCTGCAATAATTCTTACATAATTAGCATCTATGTCATCAAGTGCTGCAAGTATCTTCGGGTCTTCAGACATAGGTGGAGTTAGCACTAGGCCAGATAAACGTGAATGTTTAACCATTTTAGTGAGCTCATCACAAATATCTGGCGACTTGGCATCACAAGGGTGGATCAACAACTCGTAGCCTTTATCCTGGCAGGCTGACAGTATGCCATTTTGCATATCAATAACGTAATAAGCATTAGGGTTATCATAAATGAAACCAATAACATATGACTTGGTACTGGCTAAGTTTCTGGCTGCTAAGTTGGGTTGATAATTAAGTTCGCTAATTGCTGCGTTAACTTTATCTACAGTAGTTTGCCTCACTGAGGATTCTTTATTGGTCACCCGTGAAACTGTTTTTATCGACACACCAGCATGTTTGGCGACGTCATTGATGGTTACTTTCATTATTATTTTGCTCTTTGATTCAGGCTATTAACTTAGCAGATATTTATCTGTGTTTGATGACATTTATCCCCCAATAATTGTTATCAAAGCATCTATCAGATGAAATAAAGCAAGTTCAATTACCTCTAATAGTGCTTATTTTTATTGAAATTGGCAATCTTCAATTGTCTTGCTGGTTGGATGAGTCCTTGAATTAAAATAAATGTAGCAAAAATGATACAAGATATTACTTCTTGTAAGGTATTGCTTTTATTGGGTTTGATAGTTAGTGTCGTTTGGTTTTTGATTGTTTTCTGACTAAAAAAAACACGCCAAAGTTATTTTCTTGTGGCAAGCCTGTTAATTATTGTGTAATGTTTGCTCTAGACATGACAGCGTTGTCATTCCGAATGGAATGGTTATGTATCCAAAAACGATAATAAAGTTATGGAAGGGAAATGAAGATGCGACCTATTAATTTTAAGAAAAATGTTTTAGCAACTAACATTGCTATTTTACTTGGCAGTATGGTTTCAGTAGGAGCATTAGCTGCTGATGCTGAAACCGCAGAAGAAAACATAGAGAAAATTGAAGTAAAAGGCATGCGTGCCTCGATGAAGGCTTCAGTTAACGAAAAACGTTTTTCAAACTCTGTAGTTGATGCTGTAACAGCTGAAGATATCGGTAAATTTCCTGATGGTGACGTGGGTGAGTCATTAGGTCGTATACCAGGTGTAGCTGTAAGTCGTCAGTTTGGTCAGGGACAAGGTGTTTCGATACGTGGCGCTTCAAGCAGCTTAACTCGTACACTATTAAATGGTCATTCAGTTGCTTCAACAGGTTGGTTTGACCAACAGTCAATCGACAGAAGCTTTAACTACAGTTTATTACCGTCTGAAATGGTTGGTGGAATTGAAGTTTATAAATCGTCTCAGGCTGATTTACCTGAAGGTGGTATTGGTGGCACAGTCATCGTTAAAACACGTAAACCATTAGATTTAGATGCTAACTCAGTATTCTTTAGCGCAAAAGGTGATTACGGGACAATTTCTGAAGAAACTGATCCTGAATTATCAGGCTTATATAGCTGGAAAAACGAGAATGAAAACTTCGGTTTTCTAATCTCAGCAGCGGGTTCAGAAACAACATATCAACGTAACGGAATAGAATCATTAGTCGGTTGGGGTGATATTGTTCCTACTACATTTGAGCAAGACCGTGAACGAACTGCGATTAACGGTGCGCTTCAATATAGTCCGACAGATAACTTAAACTTTGGTCTAGATTTCATGAGTCTGGATATGCAAGCAAATAACGCTAATACCTCGTTATTTGTTATGTTCCCAGATGATAAAGATGAAGCATGTGAACAACGTAATTCGTTAGGAACTTGTACTTTTTATCGCCGTGATGGCAATGGCGCAAACCCAGGTTGGGCACAAACTTGGGCTCGTCAAGCAAGTATGGATTCAAATACTTACGACTTCAATTTCGATTACGAAAATGAAAGTTTTAAAGTTGAAGGCCGTGTGGGTAATACCAAGTCTGAAGGTGGTACCGAATTAACTTCTAACTATGGTTTTTGGTTAGGTACAGCTGCTGATTACGCTGGTACTTACGATGCAACTGGTGAAGTGATTAAAATTGATGTCGCTAATAAAAACTTCACAGCAGATGATTTTGGTGGTCAATTGTCACCTGCAGGTTGGGCGCTTAAGAAGCAACCAAACTCAGATGAAGAAACTTATGCTCAAGTAGATTTTACCATTCCTACTGATTTAGGCGCTATCACTGCAATTAAAACCGGTGTTCGTTACGCAGACCATGATGTCACTCAGGAAACACTACCAGCAATCGTTAATGCTGATATAGCGGCAAAAGATGCTTCAGCTTATTACAATGGTCAAATTTCATCGGGCGCAGGTTATACTTTACCTAAGCCAGATATGGATGCCATGTTACGAGATGCCAAAGCAGCTATTGGTGGTTTTTCTAAAGAAGGACCAGTTTATAAGTCAGGTTACGGCACGATTAATGAAGAAAACCTTTCTTTATATTTAATGGCTAATTTTGAGTCTGACGGTATCCGCGGTAACTTCGGTTTACGTTATATCTCAACGGACGCAACATCAGATTACTTTGCTCTTCAAGATGATGGTTCATATGCTGATAATTTAAGTACTGCTGATGCAAGCTACAGTGACGTATTACCAAGTGTAAACATTGCTTTTGATGTGGCTCCTGATGTCATTATCCGCTCTTCAGCATCGCAAGTTATCTCACGACCTAATTACGCAGATATGTTTTCTTCGTCAGCGCTTGTAGGTTATGCAGATGGTACTGCAGGAAATGAAGTTGTTAATACTGGTAACATTGCACTTGAGCCATTTAAAGCGACTCAAGCTGATTTAGGTGTTGAATGGTACTTTAGCCCAGATGGTTTAATGGGTGTATCTTACTTTATTAAAGATGTTAGCTCGTTTGTTACTTCTTCACAGACATTAGATGAAAGCATTGGCATTACGGATCCTGATTCAGGTGAAGATAGCTGGACTGTATCGAGTAAGAAAAACGGAACAGGTGGTCAAATCCAAGGTATCGAGTTACAAATCCAAGATGGTTTTGATAACGGCTTTGGTTACTCAGCTAACTATACTTTCGCAGATTCAGATGCAGCAGCTGAAAACTACCCTGATGAAGTTAGCGTATTCTCTGACTCTTCAAAGCATACAGTTAACTTAGTCGGTTACTACGAGATGGAAGACTTTTCAGCTCGTGTTGCTTATAACTGGCGTAGCGAATACATGATGCGTGAATTACCAGGTTTCTACGGTAACCGCGAACATCAAGATTTTGGAACACTTGATTTAAGTGCAAACTACAACATCACTGAATACTTAGGTATATCATTTGAAGTGGTTAACTTACTTGAAGAAGACAGTGTTCAATTAGGTGTTGCACCTGATGATGCTGAAGTTAAACCTGAGCTTAAAGGCGGATACCCAGCTTGGAGTTTCGAAGGCGAAGCTCGTTATAAAGTGGGCTTAAACCTACGTTTCTAAATATTGTTTAGTTTCGTATATTTGATAAAAAGCCTAGCAAATTGCTAGGCTTTTTATTTTAATAACAAAAATAATAATAAAATATGAGGTCGATATGGAAGTACAGCACATTGTCATAATTGGTGGTGGAACAGCTGGATGGCTAGCGGCAAACCATATCGGAAAAGCAGCACAATTA